>NZ_JBHMIP010000009.1:0-206651 GCF_048060245.1 Micromonospora sp. LOL_014 | reverse complement strand
CGACCATCCACATCTACCGGGTCCAGCCACCACCAAGATCAACTTAAGCTACGTGGCATTGCCGGTCGGGGTGCCGGACGGCGATCCTGACGGCACGCTCACCATCGGGCCGGCCGGTCTGCCCGGCCCGCCGGGCCACGTCGCGTAGCGTCTCGTCGAATCGGTCGTCAGACGGCACGGCTCCGCCCTTCGTCGCCGCTGGTGGTCAGGTGCACGGCCAGCGCCTGGCGGCCCCGGGCCAGCCAGGTCTTGATCGTGTTCGGGCTGGTGCCGGTCTCCGCGGCGATCTCGGCGACGCTCAGGCCGACCAGGTGGTGCAGCACGACGGCCCGCCGCTGGTCGACACCGAGCCGGCGCAACGCGGCGACGATCGCGATGTGGTCGGCGGACACCTCGTCGACCTGGTGGCCGTTGGCGTCGCGTCGGTGGGCACGCAGCCGATTCACCGCCTTACGCCAGGAACTCACCGCGATCCGGTACGCCGACCGTGCGTACCCAGGCTTCCGGGCTGTCGCAGTCCGAAACGTAGCGCCGTGAACAAACTCGGCCATCGCGCCCTGTCCCACGACGTGTCCACTCGTGCCGGTGTCCACCGCTGGCGCATGGACTCAGATCAGCCCGGCCCGCAGCGCGTAGGCGACGGCGTGCGAACGGTTCCGCAGTTTGAGCCGGTGCGTGACGCCGTAGATCACGTTCTTGACCGTCCGCTCGGAGTAACAGAGCTTTCCGGCGATCTCGTTGGTGTCGAGCCCGTCAGCCATCAACCGCAACACGTCAACCTCGCGTGGCGTCAGGCCAGCTGCGTTGAGCCCGTTCGGGGCGAGGACCTCGCGTTGCAGTCGCTCGATGTGCTTGAGCAGTTCGCCGACCAGGTTCGACGGCATGACCCCGCCACCGTTGGCCGCCGTCAGCACACTGTTCACCAGACGCTCCCGGGTGACCGCCGCTCTGGGCAGGATAGAGACCACCCGGCACTCCACTGCTATCAGCAACTCACTTTCGGTGATCTCGCGGAGCACGAGAACCACCGGCAGACGCGTCGCCGCAGCCGTGCGGCGCAGCATCGCCACCACGTCCACCGTGAGCTGCTCGCAGCCGAACACGAGAACCTGTGCCCCGGCCCACTCGTCGGCCGGTAGCAGCTCGACCTCCGGGCAGCAGCGCAGGAAGCTGGCGAGTCCCGCATGACTGAGCGGTTCGGATGCCTGCAGGATCAGCTTGACACATTCCACCGTTGCCTCCCGTCGTCGTCGGTCAGCACGGAGTCTGCGCGGCGCGTCTTCAGAGAATCTCCAGTCGGATCTACAGCGAGACGCGTCGATGTGAAGATTCACTCGCCGTAATCGGCTCAGCTAGGCGGACGCGGTGTCGCCCGCCGCCGTCGGCGGCGGTTCCCCCCGAGCCCGGCGAAGTGCCTCGATGTACTTGGGGATCTCGATTACGGCGAGCTCCAACCGACCGGGCGCGAGTTGATCGGCGAATACGGCCTCGACGACATCTCGGGCCACGTCATCGGGGAGATCGTCGACCTGTCCGAGAGGGGCACGCTGCCAGATACGGATGAGACGAAGCCGCGCCCGAACCTCGGAGAGGGTGCGTTCCAGTCCGGCTATCGCCTCGTCGGCCCGCGCCGGGTCCAGCACGAGCCGCCCTTCACCGGCGAGTATGAGCAGCAGTTCACCCACGAACGGGTTCGGCGTGGCAGGGGGACGGGCCGGCACCGGTCGAGTCCATCAACGCGACGGCGGCAGGGGAAGGCCCCGAACGGGCGGCTGCCCCGGACTCCGGTGCGATCTGCCCGGACTGCCGTCCGTGGCGCCGGTCCACCGACGGACAGCGCCCGCCGAGTCCGCCACCGGCAGCCCCGCCCGAACGCCGACGGCGCCGCGAGGCAGACTTGACCCGGGTGGTTCCCTCAGGCGGGCCGGATGCCGCGGGGCAGAGCTGCTCCGATCCGGGTCACCGACGCCGGGAGCGGACACGTCGGAGGCGGGGACCGTCCCTCGCAACGGTGGATGAGGGCAGCGGTGTCGATCGGAAACACGAACGTGCGTCTTCACCTGCTAGGCCCCGTACGGGTCGAGCGCGACGGGACCGACCTGCCCCTGGGGTCGGCGCGGCGGGCGGCGGTGCTGTGCGTACTCGCCCTGCGGACCGGGCACCGCGTTTCCCGGGATCAGCTCGTCGCCGCACTGTGGGGTGAAGACGCACCGGCCAGCGCGATCGGCAACATCTACACCTACGTCTCGGCGTTGCGGCACATGCTGGAGCCGGACCGGGGCCGGTGGGCCGGTGGGCAGATTCTCAGCTCGGGCAGCGGTACCTACCAGTTGCATCTGCCGCCGGAGGCGGTCGACGTGATCCGCTTCGAGTCGCTGCGCGATGCGGCCCGGCGGTATCGGGCCGACGGGAACACCGTCGCCGAGTTGGCTGCTGTGGAGTCCGCGCTCGACCTGTGGCACGGCGACGCCCTGACCGGGGTACCCGGGCCGTTCGCCGAGGCCCAGCGGGTGCGGCTGGCCGAACTGCGGTTCGCCACCACCGAACGGTACGCCGCCCTGTTGGTCGGGCAAGGCCGGCGCGAGGAGGCGGCGGCAGTCCTGCGACGCCTCGTCGAGGCGTACCCCGACCGGGCGCACCTTCGGGTCATGCTGGCCGACGTACGGCAAACGAGCAGCCACGGCCCGGGGCAGGGCCTGGACGCCGGAGCGCCCGCCGGCTCGCGGCCCGTCGCCGGGACAGCTGACGGAACAGCGACGACAGCCAGGTCCGGCGGGGCAGCCTTCGTCGGCCGGGATGCCGAGCTGTGTAACCTGCGCCGGGCCACGGCGGAGGCGGCCCTGGGACGCGGACGCAGCGTCCTGGTCAGCGGCGCACCTGGTCTGGGCAAATCGGCACTGCTCGCGACGGCCATGTCCGCTGCCGCACCGGGGCACTACCGTGTCGGATGGGCGGTCGGCGACGAGGTCACCCAGTCCAGTCCACTAGGTACCTTAGCCGAATGCCTTGAATCCGCGCTGGGCGAGGACTCCGCCCGCCGCCTGATCGACCGTTTCCCCGCCAGCGCGGACCAGGTTCCCGCCCAGGCCGTCGCCGACGTGGTGGACCTGGTATGCCGGGCCGCGCGGGCGACGCCACTCGGGCTCGTCCTCGACGACCTGCACTGGGCCGATCCTGCGACGCTGCGGGTGTGGGCCGAGCTCAGCGGACGCGTCGCCGAGCTGCCGCTGCTGTTGGTGGCGACGGTCCGGCCCGGTGCGTCGGACCGGACCGTGCCGTCCGTCGACGAGGTCGTACGGCTGACACCGTTGGACGTCACGGCGGCAACCGCCGTCGTCCGTGCCTCGGCACCGCAACCGCCCGAGGCCGAGCAGCTGGCATGGATCCTCGCCGAGGCCGGTGGCCACCCCGGCTACCTGCGGCAACTCGCTGCGGGTACCGCCGCCACGTCGTCGTCCGTCGCGCTGTCAGCCATGATCGAGGCACATCTCGCCCCGTTCACCGAGGAGACCCTGCGGTCGTTGCGGGCGATCGCCTTCCTGAGCGCGTACGAGTTGCGGGCACCCGGCACCCAACCAGCGGGCGCCACCCCGGCCGAGCTCGGCGCGGTCACCGGCCGTACCCCCGACGATCTCGACCGGGCGCTCGCGCCGGCGCTGGCCGACGAGGTCCTCGCAGTCGAGGGCGACCGGCTCGTCTTCCGGCACCGAATCGTGGCCCGGACCCTGCACGAGGCCACCCCGGTGGCCTTGCGGATCACCCTGCACCGCTCCTACGCGGAGCGGCTCGTCGCGGCCCGCGCGCCGGTCGAGCAGGTCGTGGCGCAATTGCTCGTCGGTGAGGTGCCGCTGGTCGGCCGGGCGGGCGCCTGGCTGGTCGAGAACGTCGAGGCGCTCGTGGACCGTGCCCCGGCGACTGCGATCGCCGTGTTGCGCCAGGCCCACGCCCAGCATGCTCTCGACCCGGCTCAGCGGCTGCGTCTCACCGCCTGGCTGGCCCGGATGCTGCTGCGTCAGCAGCAGGTCGCCACGGCGGAGGCCGGCTGGGTCGCCGCCCGGACATCCGATCCGGACCTGCGTGGCGAGATGCACTGGGTTGCGGCGCACACCCACGAACGGCGGGGCGAGTTCGAGTCCGCTGCGGAGATCGCCCACACCGCGTTGCGGGAACGCCGGATCACGCCGGAGTGGATGCACCGGCTACGGGTGTTGCTCGCCCGGGTACGTCCGCACCTGCCGGGACAGGCGACCGAGCCGCACCTCCCCCGCTCGACGGCGCTCGACGGTGGGGACTCCCCTAGCTGACAGACGCCGGCGGGTCGACCGGAGGTAACCTCTGACCTCTCACGATGGAGGGTTCGTGCAGACAACACCGGACGACCGGCTGCGGGTGTCGGTCCTCGGCCCGGTCCGGGCCTGGCGCGGCGGACACGAACTGCACCTCGGACCGACCCGGCAGCGGCAGGTCTTCGCGGCACTCGTCGTCGCTGGACGCGCGGTCGGGCGGGACGAGCTGGTCGCCACGGTCTGGGACGAGACGCCGCCGACGACCGCGACCGGCAACGTCTACACGTATGTGTCCGGTCTTCGTCGCAGTCTGGGGCGCGACGCCCTGA
Source organism: Micromonospora sp. LOL_014 (assembly GCF_048060245.1). Classification (NCBI taxonomy): domain Bacteria; kingdom Bacillati; phylum Actinomycetota; class Actinomycetes; order Micromonosporales; family Micromonosporaceae; genus Micromonospora; species Micromonospora sp. LOL_014. Next base: position 202,036 of record NZ_JBHMIP010000009.1, on the reverse strand, counting down.
CGCTCGGATCGGCGGGGTACGCGCTCGCTCTGCGCCGGACGGATCTGGACAGTGAACGGTTCGCGGCGGCGTGTGCCGAGTCGGCGCGGCGGCATTCGGCAGGGGATTTCGCCGCCGCCGTGGCCGCCCTCGACGAGGCGTTGGCGCTGTGGCACGGCGAGCCGTACGAGGGGCTCACCGGTCACCGGCTGGACCTCGAGCGGGTCCGACTCGTGCGGCAGCGGCTCGACGCCATCGGTCGGCGTGCCCGGATGCTGATCGAGCTGCGCGACGACCGGGTGTTGGCCGAGTTGACCGGGCTGGTTCGCGACCACCCGCTGCATGAACCCCTGCACGAACTGCTGGTGCTCGCTCTGCATCGCGGCGGCCGGCGGGCCGAGGCGATCGAGGCCTATCAGGTAGCCCGGCACATCCTCCGTACCGAGCTGGGAGTCGAGCCGGGCAGTGCCCTGAACGGACTGTATGGTCAGGTGCGGCGCGCTCCGGCGGCTCCGATGCGTCGGAACGACCCGGTGTGGACGCGGCGATCCCACGCGACCGCAGCCTCTCGATCGGCGTCGCCCGTCGCGCCGCGCTCACCGACCTGGTCGACGCCTCGCCTCGCCCAGTGGGGATTCGTGGAAGCGTCCGGGGCCGGACCGCAGGCGGGGTTTACCATCGGCCACACCCAGGCGGGGTCGCTCGTCGGCCGAGCCGACGAGCTCGACCAGCTGCGGGCCCTGTTCGACGCGCTCGCCGACGGTCAGGGCGACGTGCTCTGGGTCGAAGGTGAACCGGGCGTGGGCAAGACCGCGCTGGTCAGAGCCGCGACGGCCAATCTTGACGATCGGGGCTGTCAGGTCGCCTGGGGCGGCATCCGGGAGCTGGACCGGGATGCGCCGGTGCAGGCGGTGGCCCGGGCGTTACGGCCGCTGACCACCGGGCACCTCCGGGCCGCCCGGCCCGACGGACCACACCTCGATGTGGCCGACGACGACAATGCCGTCGACGATGCCCCCGTCTCGTCCGATTGGGTGTTGGCGCAGGTACGCACCGCCTGCGCCGTCGCGCCCGTCGTGCTGGTCGTTGACGACCTCCAGTCGGCCGACTCGGTCGGCGAGCCGTTCTGGAACCGATTGGTCGCCGCCACCCGACGGTTACCGTTGCTGTTGGTGGCCGTGGCACGGCTGGAGCCCGGCGGTGCGGCCCTGGCCCGGCTGCGCCGCACGGTGGGCTCCCGGCGGGGGCAGGTGCTCCGGCTGGATGCCCTACCACCCGGGGTGGTCGAGCAGCTCGCGGTACGTCTGGTGGGTGCTCCGCTCGGGCCGAACCTGGCCGAGGCGATCTCGACCTCAGCCGGTAATCCCTTCTACGCCCGCGAGATGACCAGCGCGTTGCTCCGGCGGGGTGTGGTCCAGGTGGCCGACGGGGTGGCCGACATCCCCGATTCCGCTCCCATCGACCTGCCGCGGCCCCTGCTCGCCGTGGTACGGAGTTCGGTTGATCTCCTGTCACCGCGTGCTCAGGACGTCCTGCGGACGGCCGCCATGCTCGGTACCCGTTTCTCGGTGGACGACCTGGCCGAGGTGAGCGGGGAGTCTGCGGTCGACCTTGTCCCCAGTCTGGAAGAGGCCATCGCCGCGAACGTCGTCGTCAGCGACGACACGACTCTGGCCTTCCGATACTCCGCTCTGCGTCGGGTGTTGTACGGCAGCATCCCGGCACCGGCGCGGGCGATGCTGCACCGACACATCGCCGAGGTTCTGGGCCGGGGCGCGGGTCCGGCGACGCGGGTGGCCGCACAGCTCGCGGCGGTGCCGTCGGCGGCCGACGAGTGGACGGTGTCCTGGCTGGTCGACCACTGCGCCGAACTGGCCCACCGCGCTCCCCGACTCGCCGGCGAGCTGATCCGGCGGGCACTGGACACCGGTGCCACCGACCCGATACACCGGACGCCGCTGCTGATCGCTCTGGTGCGGCTGGAGTTCGCCGAGGACCGCTGGCCGGTCGACGAGGCTCGGGAAGCGGCCGGTCTGGCAACCGATCCGGCGGAGCGCGCCGAGATGCGTCACCTCCTCGCCACGATGGTCCACCGGCGGGGTGGTATGTCGTCGGCGATCGGCATCGTCCGGAAGACGCTGTCCGACCGTACGGTGCCCGAGTTCTGGCGTACCCGGCACTGGGCGCTGCTGGTCGAGCTTCGCAGGGGCGGTCTGGACGACCTGCACCAGGCCGATCGGCGAGCCGGGGCGGCGCACGCCGCAGCGCTCGCCGCCGGGCGGCCGTACGACGCGGCTGCGGCGCTGCAGACCGGGTGGCTGACGAACTCCGTGCGCCGTGACCACGAACGGGCGCTGGAGTTCGCCGACCGGGCGTTGGACATCATGCGCGACAATCCGTCCTTCGGCGGGCTGTATCTCGACCTGCTCGACAATCGTGCCTTCACCCTGCACAACCTGGACCGACTACCGGAGGCCGAGCGGACGCTGCGGGAGGGTCGTCTCTTCGCCTACCGGCACCGGTTGCCCACCGGCCTGCACACGGCCTCGGCGGTGCTGCGTTTCTGGACAGGTCGCTGGGACGACGCGCTGGCCGAGATCAGCGCGGTCACCGACGACGTTCCTCGCTACACCTTGCTGGGCATGCGAGACCCGCAATCGGCGGCCACGTTGTTGCACGGCCTAGCCGCGCTCATCGCTGCCCATCGTGGCGACGCGGTGCTCGCCGCCGGCCACCTCGACGCGGCCGATGCCCTGACCACCGGCGCCGCTGACCGAGCAACCGGTGGTTTCCTACTCGTCGCCCGGGGATGTGTCGCCGAGACGCAGGGCCGGCCGGACGAGGCGCTACGAATGCTGAGTCCGCTACTGTCGCCGGACCACGCGTCGCTGGCGATGCGGCACCAGTGGCTGCCCGAGCTGACCCGGCTCGCGCTGGAGTTGGACCGTCGGGACATCGCGGAGGGGGCGGCGGCGATCTGCGCCGACGAGGCGCTCCGCGAGGTGCGACCGGCCCGGGCTCACCGGGCCGCCGAGCGCTGCCGGGCGATGATCACGAACAATCCGGAGCCCGCCCTGGCCGCCGCGAGCCGCTACGGCGAGTTGGGCTTGGTGACGGAGCAGGCCGCGAGCCTGGAGGACGCCGCCGTGCTGCTGGCGGCGAACCGGCGCCCCTACGAAGCGGCGACGACCGGCGGTGCGGCTGTACGGCTGTACACAGCGCTGGGTGCCCGCTGGGATCTTGGTCGTGTCGAGCGCCGGCTCGCCGGGTACGGCGTCGAGCCGAGCCCGGGACGGGCCCCGGACGGCCAACTCGACATGATGTGACGCGGCCGTTCAGCGTACCTCCACTTCGTACAACGAGTAGCCGTAGTCACCGGAGCGTCGGGTCGCGTACATCCGGACGAAACGACCGGGCGTCCCTCCGGCAGCGATGACGGCGTCACCGCCCTGGCCGCTGGCTGTGCTGTACACCGTCGTCCAGCTGTCTCCGTCGAGGGACACCTCGACGCGGTAGCTGACGGCGTACGACCTCTCCCAACGGAGGACGATCTCGTGAATCTGCCACTGGCCACCCAGGTCCACCGTCAACCACTGGACGTCGCTGAAGGCGCTGCCCCACCGGGTGGCGAGGTCACCGTCGACGGCGTTGGCCGCCGCCTGCACCGCGCCCTCGGCGCTGGAGGCGCTGACCGGTCGACCGAGAGCCAGGTTACGGCCGGTCGGGTTCGCGGCGGCCGGTACGGCGGCGCCGGTCGACGGTGGCTTCTCCGAGGCCGCGGCCTGGCCGCCCTGGGGCCGGGCGTCGGGCGTCCGGTCGGGCGGCGCGGGCTGTTGGCTGGAAACGGCTGAGGGGTACGGGGCACCTGTCGTCGCCGCCGCGCTGGCCCCGCTGGCTGCGGAGGCCGGGGCGGGGGGCGCCGCGTGGCTGGTCTGTGGTGTGGTAGCTGTCTGCCGGCGGGCGTCGGTACCTTCCGCCGCGTAGTTCGCCACCGCCACCGCCATCGCGACCGCCGCCGCAGCTACCAACGCACCGACCCTCACTCGTCGGCGGCCGGTCGGCCGGCGCGCCGGCACCGGGGAGGTTTCCGGCGCGGTGTCGCGCTCGCCGGCGGCCGGTGGCTCCGGTTCAAGCGACCGGTCCAGCAGCATGGCGATGAGTTCCTGGGCTGTCGGCCGGTCGACCGGTTCCTTCGACAGCGCGCGTGACAACGGCTCCCGCAACGAGGCGGGTATCCCGTCGAGGTTCGGCGGCTGGGTCAGGATGCGCCCCGCTGTCGCGGATGGGGAGTCGCCGTGGAACGGTGTACGTCCCGTGCCGGCGTAGGCGATCACGCAGCCCCACGCGAAGATGTCCGCCGCAGCGGTCACCGGGGTGCCCGGTTCCCCGGAGAATCGTTCGGGTGCCATGTACGCCACCGTGCCGACCATGACGTCCGGTCGAGTGTGCGCGCTGGTCGCGTCGGCCGGCCGGGCGATGCCGAAGTCGATCACCTTGGGGCTGCCTGGCGGCAGCAGGACGTTGTCCGGTTTGAGGTCGCGGTGGACGACGCCAGCGCCGTGGATGCCAGCCAGCGCGGTCGCGACCCCCACCGCCAGCGAGTGCAGGGCTCCGCCCTGCATCGGCCCGCGCTCGAGGACCACTTCCTCCAGGCTCGGCCCGTCGACGTATTCGACGACCAGGTACGGCGGGTCGTGGTCGAGGTTGGCGTCGACGAACTCCGCGGTGCAGAACGGAGGCACCTGCCGTGCCCGTTCGACTTCGCTGCGGAACCGGCCGATGAATTCCAGATCGGACGCGAGGGCGGCGTGGATCAACTTTACCGCCACGTAGGTGCCGTCGTCACGCTCAGCAAGGTACACGACACCCATTCCGCCCACGCCGAGTCGACCGACGAGCAGGTAGTTGTCCAACCGCTCGGGATCGGTCGAGCTCAGCGGGCTCACGCGGTACGCAGTGTCCACAACGCCTCTTTCAACCTGGTCGCGACCGTGCGCGACCGGACAATGTCGTCTACCTCCGGTATATCAGGTATTCAGCCAATCCTGCCGAACCGCGTCCTGCACCGCGTCGGGCGGCGGCCGTAGGTGGACTCACGGCGCGCCTTCGCCGCGCGCCGTGCGCCCACAGCTGCCCGGCCGACCTGACCGGGAACCGTCCTGATCGGATCATCTGGCCGGGGTCAGATCGTTCCCGGCAGGATGGCGAACCGGGTGCCCGCAGCGCCGAGAGGTGTCCGGCGACCGGCGGTCGCCCACTGCTCGACGCTGCGGTACAGGGAGTTCAGCGCGAGATCGTCGAACGGTCCGCGCCCGCGGGTCGGCTCGTCGGCAGACAGTTCCCGCAGCAGTACGCGGCCGGGTTCGGCATCGATCGGCTCCGTCGCCTCCAGCACCTTGAAGCGGGTGCCGGGCAGGAAGAGCACCCGGGCCTCGACCCGCTGGTCGTCCGCCGGCTCCAACAGTTGGGTACGGCGGGCCGTCATCGACCAGACCAGCACGTCCACCGCGCCGGGCAGGGACACCGGCGGCTCGACCAACGCGTGCGTGAACGCCCAGTTCGTCAGCACACCCCTGGCCCGTATCTCGGCGAAGGCGTCCCCGGTGAGCGTGGCCGTGGCGCAGGTCGCTCCCCGGTGCGACGGCAACCGGCTGACTCCAGCGGCGACGCAGCGTGCGAACGAGACCGCCCCGCCACTGTCTCCCTTCCGCAGGGCGTCGTCCACGTCAATCCCGTACCCGGACAGATACAGACGAACGGCGACCGCGTCGGTCAGCGCGTCGTCGTACGGGTGCAGCCGGGGGTGTTCGGACAAGATCCGGGCGACCGTGCTGGCGGCGGCGTCGAACTGCGGGCCGAAGCGTTCGCGGAGCCAGGTCCGCTCGACGTCGAGGCCACGCGAGGTGGGCAGGCCCGATGCCTGCGGCGCCGGGGGTGTCTGGAAGAGCACGGCGGGCCGGGCGAGGGTGGCCGTCCCGATTGGCGCGACAGCGTCGGTACCGGCTATCCCGGACGGCGCCGCACCGCTATCACCCGGCCCAGGCGGCGCACCAGCGGTGCCACCGCCTGGTCGCGCCTCCGTGGGTGCCGCTTCCGTGGCCGCCAGGGAACTGCCGTCGGCGGCGGATTCGACGGGAACCGGGGGTGGCAGGCGGAGCACGGGTGCCGCGACGATGGTCCGGGTGGGAGCATCGCCGGAGCTGGTCTGGGTCCAGAGCGGCGTGTCGACGGTGACGCCCGGCTCGCCGCCCGCAGCACCGCTGGCGGCGGGTCGCGGGCTGTTGCGGGCGACCATCGGCCCCGCCGCACCCGCCGGCTCCGGCGCGGTCCGGCCGCTGGCCGGGGCGGTCGGACTCAGCCGTCCACCGGCCGGACGAGCCGACCCGGAACCGAGCAGGGTGGCACCGAGGGTCGTCGGAGCGTTCGTCTCGACCGGTAGTGCAGCGGTTTCGGTCTCGTTCAAGGCGAGATCCGCCGTGGTGAAGCGGTAGGTGAGCCCGTCCTCATCGACCACGGCGGCGGAGGGGCCGCGCCCGCTCACCGCTACGGCCGAGGCGAGTTGAAGCGCACTGCGGGCGCGGGTGGCCGGATCCAGCCGGGCGGCCAGGTCCTCGGCGAGTTCGCGTAGGCGGGCGACCCGGGACGGATCGGCGTCGTCGACGATCAGGGCGTGGCTCGCCGGGTCGGCTGGGCGGGCACGGATCCGGCCGGCGTGCCGTGGCTCGTCGGTGGCGCGGACCCAGAGCCCGGACTGGACGACCTCCACGACCGCGTCGTCCGCGTACCGGAACGTGCGGGGACCGACGGGGGTGCCGAGCAGTGCTGGCGCCTCGTGGTACATGATGCGCGCCGGCGCGGCCGGCCCGGCCGGTCGGCTCCGTGGACGGTAGCCGAGTTCGTGGACGAGCAGTCGCCAACCGAGCCGGCCGTCCCGGGTCACGGTGTGCATCTGACGCCGTTCCGGTCGGCCCACAGGTATGCCGGTGAAGCACGCGACCGGTGTCTCCAGCAGGTCGGCCAGCCGTTGGCCGATCGACTCGCCGACGGGGACCTGGACCGGGCCGTACTGGACGAACCGCGCGTACGGTCGGTGCGTGGGCGCGAGCCCGCGCCAGAAGCGGGCAATGTCGTCGAGGGCCAGGGGCGGCGTGCCGGGACAGCCCAGGACCACTGTCATCGCCTGCCGCTGACAGGGCACCGAGGCGACCAGCCATCGCCAGCGCTCGCTGACCACGAGCGCGTCCCGGGTGTCCCGAAGCCACACCCCGGCGGGGATGGGCTCGGCCGCGCCGACCGCGCTGGTCGTCGAGAACTCGGCGGCACCGTCGTCCCAGGGCGGGGCGGGATACCGCTTTGACTGCCTCATCGGTGGACGTCCGGGTCGGTAGCGCACCCAACCGCTGGCCTGCCCCGAATGGGCGAAAAGGGTACCGTCCGACCCCCGGAACACACGCCCGTGCGGGGTGACGACCGTACGGCGCAGCCGGTCGCAAAGCCACTGGGCGGCGAGAGCGGCGGTGTCCTGGTTCGTGCCGCAGACCACGAGCCGGATACCGCGTCGACGCCACCGCAGCGTCGCGGCCACCGACTTCCAGATTCCCACCGGAAGATCGTCGTGCAGGTCGAGGACGACGATCTCGTTGTCGGGATCGTCGGCGATTGCCATCGCCACCGCCCGAGCCGACGAACTGATCCGTTCCCGGGCATGCAGAACCAGAGCGTTTCCGACGGTGTGCCGGAAGACCGTGACCGACGGCTGCCCGCGCAGAGAGCCAACGACGTCCACTCGGCTGCCTCTTCCTCGCAGCGCGCGGCGACCAGCCGGCTGCGATGATCGGGACCGGCGGGCCGGCAAGGCCCCACCCGGTCAGTGCACGTTGATCTCGATCGCGCCCATCTTTTCCCCCGCGAGCGCGGCGGCGTTCGCTCCGGCGGCCCTGATCGACTGGACGATCGCATCCTGCAGACCGGTCAGGTCACGCCTGTCGAAGACCGCTGGGCTGACCCGGACCGCTTTGACCTGGCCGAGGCCGCTGGCCAGCACCACGACCGTGCCGTCGACGGAACGACCGGTCACGAGTGCCTGCCCGAGCTCGGCCTGCGCGGCGCGCATCCGCTGCTCGAACGCCCGGCCCGCCGCGACCATGTCCTCGAGGGTGGGCCGCTGCTGCTGCGGTTCCGACATGATGACTCCTCTCAGCCGACCGCCGCGAGGCCGCCGGAACGGCGGGCGCTCAGGGCGTCCGGGTGGTGGCGGGCGGCCAGTCCGTGCAGGTCGGCCAGCGCGAGGGTACGGGACCCGGTGGCCCGGGTCAGTGCTCGCGAGAGCTGGTGGGCGGCGTGGACCGTACGGTCCGGAAGTCGTTCGACGAGCCCGGTCAGCGCGGCCCGTACGTCCTCGGGGACGTGGTGTCCGTGTCGCACGAGGTGCCGTACGACGATCTCGGCGAGTTCGGCGACGTCGTACTCGGGGATCGTCCACCGTTCACCGAACACGTCGGCGAGGCCGGGCAGCGCCGCGCCGAGGCGGGCTAGCGCCGACGGTTCACCGAGCAGGACCACCACGGGGTCGCCGAGGCTGGACCGCAGCTGCGCGACCAGCGACTCGACGGTCTCCTGGCCGTCGTCGAAATAGTCGACCACCAGCGTGCCCCCGGCGGCGTCGTGCAGCGCGGCCTGAGCCAGACTCATCGCCTGTCCGGGCCATTGCGGTGCCAGCTGGTCGGCGGTGGACACCCGTACCAGGTGTCCGACCGGTACCAGACCCAACTCGGACAGCCCGGCGGCGTAGTGGCGGGCGATCTCGCCGCGACCGCTGCCGGACGGGCCGGCGAGCAGGACGTTGCCGTGCCGCCCCGGTGCCCGGCGACGGTTGCGCAGTTCGCAGAGACGCAGCAGGGTCGCACCGACCGCGTCGCGGACCTCGGAGGCGCCGACCAGCCCGCAGATCCGCCGCCAGGTCTGTGATCTGTCGACGGCACCGGCCGGGTCGCTGCTCGCGTCGGCCGGCTCGCGCTGCTCGACCGGCAGCTCCTCCAACAGTTGCAGCTCGGCGGCGAGGTCGTCGGCGACCAGCCGGTTGAGTTCGGTGTCCTTCGTCGGCGGCGTCATGGCGAGCCGGGACGCCTGATTGTTGATCATCGCCTCGAAGAGTTTGCGGGCGACTCGGCCGTTGCCGAACGTGGCGTTCCTCGGCACCCGCTCGAAGTACGTTGTCAGGGCGTCGATCGCGTCGTCGGTCAGTTCGTAGTAGTGCTTGCGGCACAGGTTCGAGGTGATGGTGACCAGTTCCTCGACCGAGTAGTTCGGGAACTCGATCGTCCGGGTGAACCGGGAGGCGAGCCCAGGGTTCGAGGCGAGGAAGCTCTCCATGAGTTCCGAGTACCCCGCGACGATCACCACCAAGTCGTCACGGTGGTCCTCCATGATCTTCATCAGAGCGTCGATGGCCTCCTGGCCGAAGTCCGGGCCGGAGCCGCCGGAGCCGGCCGACAAGGTGTACGCCTCGTCGATGAAGAGCACTCCGCCGATCGCCTTCGTCACCAGCTCGGTGGTCTTGATCGCCGTCGAGCCGATGTACTGGCCGACCAGATCCGCCCTGGCCGCCTCGATCATGTGCCCCTTGGCGAGGATGCCCAGCTCCGCCAGGACCGAACCGTAGAGTCGGGCGACCGTGGTCTTGCCGGTGCCGGGTGGGCCGGCGAAGACCAGATGCCGACTCATCGGCGGCATCGGCAGGCCCATCTGTTGCCGGACCTGCGCCATCCGGATCAGATTGATCAGCGCGTTGACCTCCTGCTTCACCCCGCGCAGGCCGATCAACCCGTTGAGCTCGCGGAGCGGTCCGCTCAGCTCTCCCGCCATCGCCGGCTCCTGCCCGGCCGGGTCGGCCGACCGCTCGGCGGCGTTCCCGGCCGGGGGCGCCGACGGCGAGACGCCAGCCATGTCCCTGGCCGCCCCGTCCGTGGTCAGCGACATCACGGCCACCTGCGCATCGGCGACCCGGCGGAGATCCTCGTCGCCGCTGCCCCGAACCACACACCGGGTGATCGACACCGGGTCGGCGGTCTCCACCTCGATCCCGGCCGCACCGCTGCCCAGCACCTCGCAATCAGTGAAGCTGCCTTCAGAGCCGCGTTCGAGCCGGATACCCGCCCGACGGGCACCGCGCACCCGGACCTGGCTCGCGGTCACCGTGCCGGCCGCACCCACCCACAGACCATCGCCGCTGGCGCCTACCAGCTCGGTGTCGCGCAGCCGCAGATCCCCGCTGCCGGTCACTTGGAGTCCCGCGCCACGCAGCTCGGCCGACTGCAGGGAGAGAACGCACGAGGAACCGACCGCCACAGCGCTGGACGCCGTACCGGTGAACCGTGCCTCGCGGATCGTCGCCCGAGCCGACTCGCGAAGCTCGAGGGCGTTGGCACCGCTGGCGTCGATCGTAAGGTCCACGCCGTTGACCTCGGCTCCGTCGCGCACCAGCAGTCCGACGCCAGCGGCAACGGTGGCGCGTAGCCGGCGCACGGTCATCGACGCTCCGTCCGCGACGACCACGGCGTGCTCGCTGCTGCCCCGCACCGTCATCGTCTCGAAGCTCGGTGCGCTGTTCGACTCGACGGTCACGCCGACCGGGGACTCGGCGAAGATGCAGTCCTTGAACACCGGTCTGGCCTCGCCGGTGACATGCGCGGCGCTTCGTCCCGCCGGGCCGAACGAACAGTGCTCGAACCTCGGTGCGGCGCCACCGGCTATGTGCACGGCCTGCAGGGCCGCGCCGGTGAAATGGGAGTGGGTGACGAGCACGTCGACCTCGCCGCGGATGAAAACGTCGACGTTGCTGCTCCGCTCGACGCGGAGTCCGCTGATCCGAGCCTGGCCCCGCTGCTCCACAACCAGCGCGGGTTTTCCGGCCCCGACGATGTCGAACCGCTCGACGATGATCCGTCCGTCGCCGTTGACACAGACGCTGTTCGCCCCCGTGCGCTCCGCACGGCAACGGCGCAGGGTCACCGAACCCTGGTCGCTGACCACGATGCCGGAGGTGGCAACGTCCCGGACCACGGTGTCCTCGACCGTGCTGGGGCGCGGCGAGGTGACCACGATCCCGGCCCCTGCGGCGGAGGTGATCTCGCAGTGGCGAAGCGCCAGCGAACCTTCCAGCCGGGCCAGCAGGGTCACCCAGGCAGCTCCGTCGATACGGCAGTCGTCCAACGCCGCCTCTCCGGAGTAGACGTCGACCGCAGCCAGCTTGGGGTCGCCGCTCGACAGTGAGATGCCGCGTAGATGGGCCCCTTCACCATGGATCGCGAGAACGCTACCCTCCTCCACCGCGACCTCGACCCGGCCGCCCTGTTCGGCGACGATCGTGATCCGGTTGCCGACGACCAGCTTCTCGACGTACCGCCCGGCGTGCACCATGATGGTGGCACCCGGCTCGGCGCGGGCAATAGCCGCGCCGATCGTCGGGAGCGCGCCGGGCCGGCTGCCCCCGACCGTCAGGACCTGTCGACTCATCGCCAGGTCACCTCCCCTCTTCGGACGGTGGCCGCAGGAGACCGGGCAGGGTGCCGAAGCGACCGGTCGACGCCTGGCCGACTCGTCTGCGGCCGTCGGTGCTGTTCCATCGCTCGAGGCTGCGGCGCATCGACGTGACGGCAAGTTCGTCGAGCGACATCCGGTTCGGGTCGACGCGGCCGTTCTCGTCGACCTCGTTGGTACCGAGCTCACGCAGCAGGATGCTGCCGCGATGCCCCCCACCCGGCTCCCTCAGCTCAAGAATCCTGAAGTGGCTGCCGGGCAGGAAGACGACCCGGTCGTCGACGTGGTCGTCGCCCTCCGGCTCCAACAACGCGGTACGGCGGGCGGTCATCGACCAGATCAGCAAATCGGTGTCGCCGTTCTGCCCGGCGCAGGGCGCGGTCAGCATCGTGACGAAGCTCCAGTCACTGACGATGTTCCGCTCGCGGTACATCGCCCATTCCTCGGCGAGCGGGCTCAACCGGGCGATGGTGCTGCCGCGGAAGGACGGCAACCGGGACAGCCCGGAGACGGCGCAGCGGGCGAACGGCACGTGCGGACCGTTCGCGCCGGTACGCAGGCCGGCGTCGACGCCCGCCCCCCGGGCAGCGAGAAACAGCCGGGCCGCGACGGAGTCGACGAGAACGTCGTCCGGGGTGCCGGCGCCACCGGACTTCATACCGGGATGCTCCGACATGATGCGCGAGACCGAGCTGGCCATGACGTCGAAGTCCCGGCTCAACGAACGACGCAGCCAGGCCCGTTCCTCGGCGATGCCGCGCCGGGGCAGCAAAGCCGCAGAGTCCGCCCCCGCCACGGGTTGCAGCCGGATAACGGGGGGCGCCGACACCGGGGCGGATTCCTCCGCGTCGGCCAGCCGCACCGCGGTGGTGACGGGTGAGTCCACCCGGGCGGCATCCGGTGCCCGTACGGACCCGTCAACACCGGCAGGCCCGTCAACACCATCGGACCCGTCAACGCCAGCAGGCCCGACACCCGGATCGGGTACGTCGATCGACGACTCGGTCGGTATCTGGATCGGAGCTGGTGGGGGCGGTGGGGAAAGGTCGATCGCCGGGGTCCCCGACGGCTGGTCCGGCGCAGCTGGTCGCGGCGCGCCGGACACCTCGGCGACCGGCTCGAGCGCTGACGGGGTACCCGACCCGACACGCTCCTCGGCCGGCAGGGCGGGCGAGGCGACGAGCGGCTCCGGCATCGGCCGGGCAATCCGCCGAGTCGGCGACGTCGGCAGTGCGCATCCCAGGGCGGCCTCCACCACCGATGGCGCCGATTCCGGGGCGGCCTCCACCACCGACGGCGCGGCACCCGAAGCAGCTTCCGCCGGCGGCGACGCGACCACAGCTTCCGGCGGCGGCGCGATCGCGACCACGGTGGTCACCGCGATCGGGTGCGGCCGGGGAGCGATCACCGTCGGTTCCGCACCGCTCGGCTGCCGATCGCCCGGCCGGTCCGGTGCCGACGTCAGAACCGCCTGGGCACGGCCGGCCGGCCGGAGCTCCGGCACCAGCACGGACGCCGCCACCAGGTCGGTGACCTGGCCCAGGTTCCCGTCGACCCGAGCGGTCAGATCCTCGGCCAGCTCACGCATCCGGGCCGCCTGACCCGCCTCGGTGTCGTCGAACACCATCATCGCGCTCGCGGGGTCGAGCGCCGATCCTCGAATCCGTTCCGCGTTGCCCGGCTCGTCCACCGGGCGGATCCACAGCCCGGCCTCGACCACCTCGACGACGGCATCCGGCGCGTACCAGTAGACCCGGGGACCGATCTCCTCGGCGTCGGGTAGCGGTCCGCGGTGGCTCAGCACGACAGGACGGCGGGCGCGTGAGTTCGGATGCGCCCGAGGCACATAGCCGAGCTCCAGAGCGTACGGTGGCCAGCCGAGCACGCCATCGGCGCGTACAGTCCGGATCTCGACCTTGCCGGGAGCACCGATCGGGACTCCCGAGTAGCAGACGACGTTGGTGCCCAGCAGATCGGCGAGAGTCTGGCCGAACGATTCACCGGCTGGCATCCGCACGTCGCCGTACCGGACGAAACGGGTGCGGAGTTGACTCTCCACGTCCAGCTCGCGCCAGAACCTGACGACGTCGTCGAGTGCCAGCGGCGCGGTACCCGGGCAGCCCAGAAGCACGGTCATCGTTTCCGGCTGGCACGGCACGTCGACGACGAGGCGACGGCGGTGCTCGTCGGTGACCTGCGGGACGCGGACATCGTGGATCCACACCCCGCCGGGCAGCGGCTCGATCTCCCCCGTCGAACTGGACGGCCGGCGCTCGGTCGCGGCAGCGTCCCACGACGGGGTCGGATAGCGTTTGGAATCCCAGGCCGGTGGCTTACCGGGGCGGAAGCGTACCCAGCCGCTACCAGGTTTGGAATGGATGAACAGCGCCCCCGCCGCGCCACGGACGAGGTCGCCGTCCGGTGCGATGACCGTACGGTTGAGCCGCTCGGACAGCCACTGCCCGGCCATCGCCGCCGTATCGTGCCGTTGCCCGCAGGTGACCAGTCGGATCCCGCGACGGCGGCGCGGCAGCACCCCCGCCATCGACTCCCACGAGTTGATCGACATTCCGCTGCCGAGGTCGAGAATCACCACGTCGTTGTCGGCGTCCGCCACGACCGAAAGTGCGAGATCCTGTGCCTCGCCGCTGATCTCGTCGCAGTGGTGCAGGACGAGCGCGTTGCCGACGGTGTGCCGCGCCACGTCACCGGGGTCGGATCGTCCGCCGCGCAACAGGTCTCTGATGGATGCCATGGACAGCTACCCCCTTGCCAGACTGAGGACGCCGGTACGGCTGAGCGCGGGCCCCTGGGGCAGGGCAGCCAGCAGCTCTCTCGGAAACGGGACGGCGGTCGCCGTACCGAGTCTGAGCGCGGCGAGCGTGTCCGAGCCGACGAGCCGGTGGGTCACGCCGTTGTCCGAAATCAGGGTGACCTCCGTACCCCCGTCGGCAGGAGGGTTCGGGGTCACCGTCATGCCGGACCCCGGCTCGACCAGCACGGTGGTCTCGCCGTCGGCACCGACCGCGGCCCAGCGCCGTTCGGTGAGGACGACTTCGCTGGTCACAGCCTCCGCACCGATCGGTCGTTGCCGTACGCAGAGCACCTGGTCGCCCGGGTCGTGCCAGTGATGACCGGTCAGGTCGGGCAGCCGCCCGGTCAGCGTCCGGTCAGCGGAGCGGGGGGCCGAGGCGACGGTGGCCGCGTCGAGCTCCACCGCGGTGTCGCCGCCGCTGACCGTGGCGAGGACGAACTCCATCCGGTCGATCGGGGCCAGCCCGTCGGTACGGAGCACGAAGAGCTGTTCCTCGCCAGCGGCCGGACGCTGCCGGAAGAGGGTGCCTATCTGGTAGGCCCGGCCGCCGACCCGCAGGCCGGATCGCCCGGCACCGGGGATTTTCGCCGGCCCGAGGGTGACTCCGGTCGGCAGCCAGTCGAGCCACTCCGTCGGTGCCATCGGCACCCGGGCGTTCGTGGCACCGAGCGCGACCAGCACCGAGTCGTCCTGCACCGGAAACTTGTAGAAGTCGGCGAGCAGGTACAGCCCGCCCCTCGCGTCACGTACCAGCGCGAAGGTCCGCTCGGCCAGCGGTGTGGCCGGGGCGTGCGGGTCGAGGTTGACGCCGAGTCGCGAGCCAGGCTGGTCCACCACCGAGCCGGGCAGGCAGGCGAGCCAGGGACCAGCCGCCAGGGCGGCCGCGTCGGGTACGGTCTGCGGCGCGTCGGGGATACCGATCTCCGGCCCACGCGGCAGGTCCTTCAGCGAGTTCCCGGAGATCAGCTTCACCGTAGCCGATGGACCCTGCAGTAGCAGGGCGGAGGTCAGGTTCGCCGTCGGGTACAGCACGCCGGCCCGGTAGACGTACCGCGTCCCGCTCTCCTTCTCCACCAGGATCACGCCTGCCTGCAGGTACGCCTTGCTGCCGCCGGGCACGATCCAGCCGTACACGGCGAGTCCACCGCCGATCAACAGGACCAGAATGACCCCGATCACCAGTCCGGTCAGGGCCCGTTGACCTGGGACGCGCGCGCTGGTCGGATCCCCTTCGACGAGGGCCGAGCTGAGTCGCCCCATCATGAAGGTGTGGGCGTGGACGTGGTCGCGTTGGGTCTGCACGGCGGTTACCCGAACAGTCCGCGGGCCCTGGCGTAGATCCCGAGGATCTGCGCCAGGACCGGAAGTACGGCGACACCGGTGGTGACGTCGAAGAAGGTCGCCGAGTACTCCCAGAACGGCAGCATACGCCGGGGCCAGGGACGCAACGCCGCCATCACCAGCGGCACCACCAGCACGACAAGCGAGCCGAGCAGGACCCAGAGCCCTGCCGGCGACAGCATCTCGGAGAGCTTCACGACGACCATGAGGTAGCCGACGGTACCGGCGACGACGAGGGCGATCCGTTGCCAGACGCCGAAAAAGGTACGCGAGCGCAACAGGATTGCACTCGCGACCACCAGCACGAAGGTCCAGCCAGCCCACCCGTTCTGGCGCATCGTGAGGTGGAACAGCACAGGCAGGACGACCGCCGAAGCGATCAACGCCACGGCGAGGTACGTGTCCGCGTCACCGGTACGCCCCCGGACCAGGCCGGGCGGGGCGGGCTCGATGTCGTAGGACATGTCTTCGCTGCTCTTCGGCAGCTGCGGGCCACGCAGCCGGGCGAGCTTCACGGCGATCCTAGGGGCCAGCACGATCAGGGCGAAGATCATCGTGACCGCCGTGGCCGCAGTACGTGGCACGCTCATGCCGCTGACCGCGCCCAGCAGCATGACCAGTACGGTGGCCAGACCCACCAGCCCGGCGGCGAGGACGGGACGGACCGGCAGGGACGGGGCGAAGGTCCGCTGGGCGACGAGCAGGAGCGCGGCGACTGTCGACAGGGCCACTGCGGCGGCAAGACCGGCTCCGGCGGACACCGCGAGATGACCCGGCGTGTCGTCGACCGCCCTCGAGGCGGCCAGGGCGGTGAAGCCGGCGGCGACGGCGCCAAAGAGCAGGGAGAACGCGCCGTCGGCCAGGCGCCGGCCACAGATCAGCGCAGCGGTGGTGAGCATCGCGCCGAGCACGCCCGCCGCGACCACCTGCGGCAGTTGCTGGTCGTGTCTGGTCAGCACCACGGCGGTGGCGGCCATCCCGACGGCCGCCAACGCCAGGAACAGGTTCCGGCGGTATTCGGGCTGCCATCGGTCGTCACGGCGGTTGACGGCGATGGCCACCCCGTCGGCGAGGTCGTCGAAATCGAGCTCGGGCAGGGGACTCTCGGCCGGCCGTAGGTGCAGCTCCTCTCCTTCCAACCAGTCGAGACTCTCCGGCGTACCGGTCAGTTCGAAGGGTGCCTGTCCGAGGCGCTGCAGGACCCATGCCCCTCCTGCGGTGCCCGCCTTGACGAGGTAGCCGGTGTCGGTGGTCCGCTCGACCAGCAGGGGCAACAGGGCGGCCACCGTGGTGGTGACCGGAATCGCCAGGTCGACTCGGCGAGCCGGGCCGATCACGGTGATCCGGCAGAGGTCGACGTTGAGTGTCGCGGTCACCCGTGCATCCCTTTCATATGACGTGGCCCGTCTGGATCAGCTTCACGCCGCGACGGGTGACCAACTGGGCACGCCCGGGCGGCAGGCGACGGGGAGCCGCCTCACCAAGGAACTTGCCCTCTTCCTTCGGATAGGACAGCAGGGTCGCCGGTGTACCCAGCTCCCACATGCGGCGAAGGACCGGGTCCATCATGGCTCGGATCGCGCCGGAGGTACTGCGGGCGATCACCAAATGAAGTCCGATATAGACCCCCTGGGCCAGCAGCGGCAGTACCGGGTCGAGGACCGATCCCGGCCCCGATGACCGGGTCATCAGGTCGTAGTCGTCGACAATCAGGAACAGCTCCGGACCTTCCCACCAGTCCCGGCGGCGCATCCGTTCGGAGGAGACGTCCGGGCCGGGTACCCGCCGGTCCATCGACACCGTGGTCTGTCCGGCCAGCTCGTAGAGCTTGTCTCCGGTGAAACCGAACCCGACCTGGTACTCGGGGGTGATCGCGGTGTCGAGATCCCGGCGCGAGTCGCCGAGGACGACCTTCGCCCCGGACGGCGGGTAGTGCTGCTGGATGGCCCGTAGCACCAGCCGGAGCATGTTCGACTTGCCGGTCTCGTTGTCTCCGAACACCAACAGGTGCGGGGTGACCAGGAAGTCGTGCCAGACCGGGGCGAGCCGCTGCTCGTCCAGTCCGAGGCAGATCCTGAAGCTCGGCTCGGGTGCCGGCAGATTCTCCGCCGGAAGCTGGGTGGGGAGCATCCGTACGCCCGGCACGGGCGGGCCGGACCAGAAGGTGGCGATTTCCTCCACCGCCGACTTGGTCGCCTCGGCGAGGTCGTCCGCTCTCGATACGCCGTCCATGCGGGGAAGCGCGGCGAGGAAGTGCAGTCCGTTGTTGGTCAGGCCGCGCCCCGGCAGGTTCGGCACGGTCGCCGCCTTACGCGAACCCACCTCCGACTCCATGGAGTCAGCGAGCCGAAGCTCCAACCGGGTGCCGAGCAGGTCCCGCAGCCAGGTACGCATCTCGGACCACCGGGTGGCGGAGACGATGACATGGATGCCGTAGGAGAGCCCACGCGAGGCCAGTTCCTGGAACTTCGGTTCCAGGTCGGCGAAGTCCTGCTTCATCGTGTACCAGCCGTCGACGACCAGGAACACATGCCCGTACGGGTCGTCGATCTCACCACGGGCGCGAGCCGCCAGGTAGGTGGTCACCGAGTCGAGCCCGCGCTTGGCGAACTCGTACTCCCGGCGCTCCATGACCTGCGAGACCTCCTCGATGGTACGGACCACCCGGTCTCGCTCCATCCGGGACGCGATGGAGCCGATGTGCGGCAGCCCGGCGATGGAGGCGAGGCCACCGCCGCCGAAGTCGAGCCCGTAGAACTGCACCTCGTGTGGGGTGTTGGTGAAAGCCAGGGCGAGGATGACGCTGCGCAGCAGGGCGGACTTGCCGCTCTGTGGCGCACCGGCGATGCCGATGTGCCCGTCCGCGCCGCCGAGATCGATCGTGAGCAGGTCGCGTACCTGGTCGGCGGGCCGGTCGACGATGCCGGCCGGAACCCGCAGCCGCCCCTGGGCACCCGGGTCGTCGACCGTCATCCCGCGCCGCGGATCCGGCACGACGCTGGGTAGGAGCGTGTCCAGGCTGGGCGCGACGGACAGCGGCGGCAACCAGACCTGCCGGGCCGGCGGACCGGCGCCGGCGAGCCGGTCGAGCAGGACGTCGGCGAGACTCGGACCAGTCGCGGCCCCGGAGCCGGCCTCGACGGTCTCGGTTTCTTGGGCGGCTCCCGTTGCGGTGTCGTGCCCCGGCTCGGTCATCCGGGCCCGACCCGGATCGTGCCGGACATCGACCTGACCGGTGACGAACGGGACGACTTCGGCGGTCATCGGCCGTTCGTCTTCCGCCTCGTCGGCTCTGTCCCGTCCAACTCCGTGGTACGGCCCGGACACGTAGGCGGATTTGAACCGCACCAGGTTGGTGGTATCGATCTTGAGGTAGCCGTTGCCAGGCTCGGGCGGCAGCTCGTACGCCTTGCCGACGCCGATCACCGACCGCGACTCCATCGACGAGAAGGTACGCAGCGCCAGCCGGTACGACAGATGCCCCTCGACCCGGTTGATCCGGCCCTCGTCGAGGCGCTGCGAGGCCAGCAGCAGGTGCACGCCGAGTGACCGACCGAGCCGACCGATCGAGACGAAGAGATCCATGAACTCGCCCTTGCTGGACAGCAGCTCACTGAACTCGTCGACGACGATCAGCAGGACGGGGAACGGCACGAGGTGCGCACCAGCGGCGCGAGCCTTCTCGTAGTCGAACAGGGAGGCGTAGCCGCTGGAGCGCAGCAGTTCCTGACGCCGGGTCATCTCACCGTTGAGCGCGTCCTGCATCCGGTCGACGAGCGGCAGTTCGTCGGCGAGGTTGGTGATGACCGCCGACGTATGCGGCAGTTTCTCCATGCCGAGGAAGGTCGCGCCACCCTTGAAGTCGACCAGGACCAAGTTGAGGATCTCGGACGAGTGGGTGGCGGCCAAGGCGCAGACGAGGGTACGCAGCAGCTCGCTCTTGCCGGAGCCGGTCGCGCCGATCAGCAGGCCGTGCGGTCCCATCCCGCCCTGCGCGGACTCCTTGAGGTCCAGCTCGATCACCTCACCACTCTCGGTGACCCCGATCGGCACGGTCAGGCGGTTTCGCTGCGGAGCGTGGGTGCGCCACAGTGCCGCTACGTCGAAGGTCCTGGCGTCCCGGATGCCGAGCAGGGTGGTCAGTTCGAAGTCGCTTTCCAACGGCTCCTCAACCACGTCGAGGGTGCCGCTGGTCCGTTTCGGCGCGATGATTCTCGCCAACGCCTCGCATTCTGCGGCGGCCATCCCGTCCACCAGCGCGGTTCCGACGCTCTCCCCAGCGGGGAAGGTGACCCGGTCCGACTCCAGGGTGAGCCGTAGCACCTTGGGCCCGCCGGGCATCTGACCGGTCAGGTCGAGCAGCACCAGGTTGCGGATGCCCGCGCCGAGCAGCCGCGAGCTGTCGGGTAGGTCGGTCAGGTGAGCGACGACCACCACGAACGGCTCGGTGGACGATGGACGGGACTCCCGGTCGTGGTCGCCCCGGTCGGTGATCTCCGGCCCGAGCAGGTCGAGCAGCTCGTCGTGGTCGGCGGCGAACAGACGCACCGGCCCGGCGGCGTCGAAGGCGGTCGGATGGGCATTGTGCGGCAGCCACTTGATCCAGTCCCACTCCCCGCGGTGCACCTCCGGCGCGAGGACCGCCACCCGCAGTTCGTCCGGGGCGTGCAGGGTGGCCAGGGCCGCCACCATCGACCGGACCAGATCAATCGCCTTGTCCGCTTCGCCCTCGAACTCGACGCTGGTGAAGCTTCGCAGGCCGACCGAGGTCGGGATCCCGGACACCGTGCGGTACGCCTCGGAGAACCGTCGCAAGGAGATCGACGATAGTGGTTCCAGGTCCTCGATCGGTTTGGTCTGCGGAGGTAGGAACCGCAGCATCGCGTTCTGCCGGCCGAGCCCGATCCGGACCCGGCCGAAGTCGTCGTGGCCGGGGCGTCGTTCCCACAGTCGGCTGCTCATCGCTACCGACCACAGCCACTGCGGCTGCGGATGGTTCCACAAAACCGCCTGGCGCTGGTCCTCAGCCGCCTTCCGGGCCTGCCGACGGAGCTGGGCGATGTAGCGCAGGAAGTCCCGGCGTTCGCCACGCATCTGGCGCTTGCGCTCCGCAGCGGCCCGACCGATCTGCATGACGCCCATCAACAGCATGCCGACGGCCATCGCTCCGCCCATCACGTACATGACCGGCGCACGGCTGTAAAGGCCGAACATGGCCATCATCGCGCCCATGCCCAGGCCCATCGGCACGATCATGGCGAACGAGCGGAAGTCGAGCGGTGCCTCCTCCGCCATCAGCGGAGGCTCCTGCAGTTCCACCTCCCCGTCCGGATCCGCCGGCCCGGCCGCGCGCGGTGGCCTCTTGACAGTGATGGTGCTCATGCCAGCACTCCATAATGCCGGCGGCGACGGTCGCCGGACGATGTCAGGCCGGAGTGCCGTTGCCTCAGGACGCTCATCCGAGCCCCCCAGTTCCGCAACCGGTACCACCCCATGCCGCGTCGTCCTGGCGAAGCAGCCCGACCGCGTACCGGTCGGCGCGGCGCTCGGACGGGTACTCGTCGTCCCCGTCGCTCTCGCTGACTCCTCGGCGCCGGGTGGACTGGCGGGACTCGGACTGCTCCCGCTCTCGCCGCGCCGCCTCGTCCATTTCCCGCTGCCGCTGGCGCATCAGCTCCAGCCGTTCGGCGTTGGTGTAGTCCGGTCCCCCGCAACGCAACGGTCTGGCCTCAGGCTCCGGCGCCGCCGCTCGCCTCCGTCGCCAGGATTCCAGCGGCCTCGGCTCGACGTCGTCACGCATCTCTTGCCTCCATCTCACGCTCGGGTTCCGGACCGCGTAGCCACCAAATGCCGTCCGGGTCGGCCCAGTGCGACGGATCGGCTGCATCCTCCGCCGGCCGCACGACCGGTACCCGGTCGTCCGTTCTCTTCCGCTGGTCCAGGTCGGCGCGGGCCCAGACGACCTCGTCCTCCCGCAGCAGATCCGCGGCGTCCGGGCGGTCGACCGGCTCACGTTCCTCAGCCGTATTGACCACCGGAGGTACGCCGAAGGCGACTGGCGCGGCCGGTCGGTCCGCACCCGTCTGCCGGGCCGGCACCGCTGCGGGGCGCTGCCCGGCGACGGGTCCCGGCACGTCGGATACGGACGTCCCGGCCGACCCCGCCGGGTCGATCGGGCCGCTTGACTCGTCGCGGGGCGGTTCGACCGGTACGGTGCCCAACCCGGCACCGCCGGCCGTCGCTCCGCCGGGGGCCTGCGGGCCGGCGGGCAGGTCCGGCCCGACAGCGGCCCAGTCGTCGATGTCTCCCTCGACCAGTCCGGTGGCGTCCGGACGGTCCGGCTGGCCGTTGCCGCCCGACTGTGCTCCGGGTGACCCGGGTGCTCCCGGCATGGGCGGCACCCCACCGACCGGTCCGGAGTGGGCGCCGGGAGCGAAACCCGCGTCGGGCTGTCTGGACGACTGTGACGGCGTCGCGATCGGGGGCGGGGTCGAAAAGCCCGTCGAATTCGCGGGTGTTCCTTCGTCGCCCAGTCCGGCACCCCCGGCACTGGCCCCGGCAGGTGCGTCGGGTACGTCGACCGTACCGGTGGGCGGTCGCCAGTCCTGCAGGTCGCCGTCGACCAGCCCGGCCGAGTCCGGACGGTCCGGCACGCCGGAGCCACCCCCGGCACCCGCCCCCGGGGCACCCGGCGCTCCGGGCATCATCGGTGGCACAGCTCCTGGTGGAGCCGATCCTGGTGGAGCCGATCCTGGTGGAGCCGACCCTGGTGGAGCCGACCCCGCTGGCGGCTGTTCGTTCCCGGGCACCGGGCTGATTTCCGGGACCTGGTCGAGGCCGCCACCGCCCGGGCTGACTCCGCCGGGCGCGTCCGGAGCCGCCGACCCAGGTTCGCCGGGGGTCCAGTCCGACCGGTCACCGTCGACCAGCCCTGAGGAGTCCGGGCGGTCCGGTGCCGCTTCCCCGCCGCCGAGGCCGGGACCGGGCGCGCCAGGTGCGCCCGGCATCGGCCCGGGTGCCGGTGCACCGGGATTGGACGGGCTACCCGCAGGAGGCTCGACGACCGGTGGCTCGGACCCCGGAGCGGGAACCTCCGGCAAATCCACACCACCACCACCGGGGGCGGGAGCCGGCGGTGCGCCGCCGTTCGGCGGTTGGCTGCCGCCACCCGGCGCGGGGGTGTTCGGCACCGGAGTGACGACCGGTGGGACGACGGGCGGCACCACGCCGGAACCGCCGCCGCCGACCTGGCCAGGATCGGCATCCGGCGAGGTACCGGGTGGGGGAACCGCCGGGGCGTCGAACCCGGGTAGCCCGTCGCTCGGCGGCTCTATGACGACAGGGGCCGCTACGCCCGGGCCGCCACTGCCCACAGATCCGCCAACCGGACTGTCGGGAAGTGCCTCGGGTCCGGTGACCGGTGGACTCTCGACTGCAGGAGGTTCCGCCACCTCCGGTGGCGGCTCGACCGAGGGTGAAACGGGCGGCGGCTCTGTCGAGGGTGGAGCAGGTGGCTCCGTCTGGGGCAGAGTCGGAGGCACGGAGGGTGGCTCAGAGGGAGGCTGGGTCGGAGGTTCGGTGGGAGGTTGGGTCGGCGGTTCAGCCGGTGGTTCGGTCGGCGGCTCGGTCGGCGGCTCGGTCGGCGGCTCGACGGGTGGTTCCGTTGGTGGCAGGGTCGGCGGGCCGGTGGGCTCGGGAATGCTGTCCGGGCTGAGGCTGCCGTCTCCGCTGGGCGACACGACCTTCGGCACGGTCAGTACGTACTGGTCTGCCAGCGTCAGCGCGACCTCCAGCATCTGGTTGGTCATCGGGCGGGCGAACCGGGTCGAACTGATCGCAACGTTCCCGCCGTCCGTGTGGGCGACGTCGTCTTCGGAGGCCGCGGCGATCTTCGCCCACGCTTTGTCCAGATAGTCGAGCTGCTCCTGCGCCCAATGCAGGTAGTGTGAGTCCTTCATTAGCTGGTTCGGCAGGGTCGCCGAGCCGCTCATGCCAGCACCGCCACGCAGGCGCTCCGCCTGGTTGCCGAGGAACCTGGCGTAGTAGTCCATCTTCGCAAGGAAGGCATCGGCTGCGGTTCCCTGCCACGCCTTCTCTTCACCTGCGATCGCGTGCGACTGCACGCTGATGAAGGTTTCCAGCCACTCCAGGGTGTTGACCGCCTGCTGGAAAGCGCCGGCCGCGTCGGCGAGACTCTGTGCCCTCACCAGGGTGCTGGCGTAATCGGCTCCCGCGTCGGTTTCGAGTGCGGAACCCCCGTTCACCGCTGCCTTGATCCGCCGCCAGCCGGGAGGGTCGGACTGAGCCCACAGCTCCAGGTCGTTGATCGGCTCCGTCGCCGTCGTCAGTGGAGGAAACGTCGCCTTGGGGTCGGAGTGGTGCGCCCACTCCTTGTCGTCTTCATCGTCTGCCATCGACTATCCACACCTGTCCGCCATCGTGCCGTCCGCCACCGCGCGCCCCTGAAATCGGGGAGCGCGCCTACTCGTCGCCGCCCGTGTCCCCGGTCTTGGCACCATCAGTGGAGACCTGACCGAAGTCGCCGGTGTCCCCGAGGTACCCCCACGTGTCACCCATGTGTTGACCGAACTGCGCCTCGGTCATCTTGTTGAACTCTTCGGTTCGCTCCTCGAGGTCCTTGCCCGTGCGTTCGTTACCCTCTTCGGTACGCTCGTATGAGTTGGCCATCTGCAACAGGCTCTCGCGGAGCGAAAAAAGCGTCCGGTGCACCTGCACCAGCAGACCTTTGGTGTCACCTATCAGGCCGAGGTTATCGCCGCCGTTACCGGCGAGCTTCTGCCGCATCAGCTCCGCTTTGGCGAACTTGCCGGGCCGGATGTCGAGCTCGTCGAATCTGTTACCGGCGTCAAGCAGCATCCCGCCGCCTTCCCAGGCGATCTTGTCGATCTGATGCACGAAGTGCCGGATGGCCTCGGTGCTAACCTTGAGCTGACCATTCTTGTTGTCACCCCCGGTATAGGCCTTGACCTCTGGGGCATCGATGTCTCCGTCTATGTCGTACGAATCAGGCTCCTCGAAGTCATCCCAGGAGACATTGTCCTCGTTTGCGGCGGTAGCGTGGTATTCGTCGACGTGGTCGTCCCACTTGTCAAAATCGAGGATTTCACTCTCGTACCATTCGTAGGCAGCCTTCTCGTCCGCACTGTAGGTAGACCAGTCGATGGTGTCACTCAGGTAGGGGTAGCACTTTCCGTCATTCTCCGCCGCAATGTCGTCGTTGACCTTGTCAATGACCGCCTCGATCCATCCAGGTGGATGCTTGTTCGGGAATCCGTCAACTTCCCCGCTGTTGAACTTATCGAATATTCCCATTTGATCTGCGGCTGGCCGATTGGGCTTATCCCAATCCAGGGACGAACTGTAGGGTTTATCCCACTCCACGAGTAGCTCACCGTTTCCATCCCACATCATGACCATTTTCGTCGATCTCCTTTATTGTTTGGGTACGGGTCGGTCATTCCGGCGGCGAGCCGGCTGCCGGGAGACGTACCGCCCCGGCAGCCGGCAGGAAACTCAGCCGCCGCGGACGTCGTTCCAGATCTTGGTGTGCCGTTGCTCGGTCGTGCCGTAGTTCTCGGAGATGGTCAGCAGCGTCCGGCGCGCCTGCTCCAGGTAGGTGCTCATGTCCTGCGCGGCCTGGTTCCACTGGAGCTTGGCCGCGTAGTAACTCGTCCGCGCGTCGCCGGTCCATTCCTCGAGACTGCGTTCGACGTTGCGCTCCATTTCAGCGAGCGCACTGGCGATACGGCCGTTGATTTGATTCATGTCATACAGTGTTGCGTCGGCCTGGTTGAAGTCGAAACGGTAGTTGGACACCGTCGGGTCCTTCCTGAGAAGCGTGGTGGTTGACCGGTCAGCGGGTCAGATGCCGGGCAGTGCGGCCCCGAAGTCCCGGGCGGCCTGCGAGGCGTCGTCCTCCGCGGCTCGGTATCCGGCGGTCGTGACGCCCATGACGTCCATCATGTGCATCAGCTCGTTGATCACGGTCTGGAACGACCTCTCCCAGTTGTCCATCGCCTGGTTGAAGCTGTTCGAGGCGTCGCCTCGCCAGCTCGCCTGCAGCGTGGTCATCTGAGTGTTGACACTGCGCAGGTGGCCGGTGAACTCCTGGGTCTTGGCGGCGAACTCGGTGGCCGCCGCCTGCATCCCGGGATCGGTGGTCTGGACCACGGGCATGGTCACAACGACACTCCTCTCGTCGTACGTCGAAGGTCTGACGACGTCGAACTCCCTGCTCGGCGATCGCCGACCCGAGTGTTCCCGGCCGCCCCGTACGACGAGCAAGCCCAGCGGTCAGCGGATGTCCGAAATGACGGGGAACTCTGCCTACTTCCCCCTAGCTCGAACGGTGCTGTCACCGTCGTGTCACGTTGGGCTGCCGGGGTCGGGATTGGACGGTGGAGCATGGAGGCGTGCGACGGGGTAAAGGCCATGCACGTTCGTCCCCGTGAACCACGATCACGCTTCCAGAACCTGGCTCCGTGAGCCTGTACTGAGGACCACAGGGAAGGGAGCCGGCCCATGAGCTTCGACGATCACATCGAGAAGTTGTTCGCGGAGTACCAACATCAGCGCAGCAGCGTGCTGGACCTCCAGGAACGGATGAGCAAGATCAAGGCCACGGCCACCTCACCGAGACGTGAGGTGACCGTGACGGTCGGGCAGAACGGGGTGCTCACCGACATCACCTTCCCGACCGGCGCGTACCGGCGGATGCCACCCGCTGAGCTACAGGCAACCATCCTCCAGACCTTCGCCGAGGCCAAGGAACTGGTCATGGAACAGGCTGCGGACCTACTCGCTCCGCTGCTTCCCTATGGGATGAACGCCGCCAAGATGGTACGAGGCGAGGCTGGTGTCGACATGTACCTGCCGCCTGAGGGACCACGGATGACCGGCGGCGTCCGACAACTTCTCGGCCTCGACCCGGAGCAGCCGTGAGCGACGTCAACGGCGCACTGTGGGTGGACCCGGAGGGCGTCATCTGGGTGAGCCGTTCCTACGACGGGCATCTCGCCATGTTCGACGGCGAGCTACGGCGTCTCGATGGTCTCCGGACCCGGTACAGCGGCGCGTGGGGCGACGACGAGATCGGCAACGAATTCAGGAAGCAGTTCGACCAGACGATGGATGTGGTCGAAGGCATCATCCTGGGGGTACGAGGAACCCTGGAGTACGCCGCGACGGGGCTACGGATCAGCGGTGAGGGTTACCAGCAGGCCGAGGACGAGGCCAACGAGGCTGGCCGTGCCATCGGTGCCGAGTTCGCCGTACTGCCGACTCGGTCGGCGGTGCACCCTGATCCGTCCGGTACTGACAAGCCACCGGTACAGCTCTCCCCGACACAGAACTTCGTAGTCTTGGAAGACACCCCTGACCCCACCGACAACCCAGCCACACAACTCACCCCGACACACAGTCTCTCGATCAGAGCCGAAGCACCGGGCGACTCCGCCGCCGCGATGCCGCTGCTGTCCTCGCATGTCACCTACCGCACCGACGGGGTCCTCATCGACGAAGCCCCGGTTCCCGAGGGTTACGAGCTGCAGAAGCTGAACACGTTCGGAGACGGCGTCGCCCGGCTCGACCTCAACTGCTACGACTCGGTCCAACCGCTGGTGGACCACCACGTCGTCGCCGGACCGGACAACCGACCCGTCGACCCGGGAGACGGCCAGCTGTTCCTGGTCAGGACCCGGGATGACGCCGACTTCGACCCGGCGTCCCCTGGATACCAACCGATGTTGGTCAGTTTCCTACCCGACGGCACCGCCGTTCCGATCTGACCCGCGCTCATGGTCAGCTTCAACATCCCCAACGATCCGAACTGGCAGTGGGCGTACGACGCGATTCTGTACACGGTCGGCGAGAGGTTCCCCAAGGGCGATCCGCCAGAGCTGAAGGCGTTGAGCGTCGAACTCGACGCCTTCGGGCGGGACCTGCTGAGCACCGTCGCGGCGATCCAGGCCCTCGGCGCGGGACTGCACGGCAAGCTCGACGGCCCGGCGGCCGACGCGTTCGCCCAGTTCCACCGCACTATCACCGATCCGGTGCCGCAGGGAACGCGGCGGGCGCTCGTGGCGAGCAACATCGCCGACCAGGCCAACCAGCAGATCGACTACGGGCAGGTCCAGATCGTCGTCGCGGCGTTCGTGATCGTCCTCGACATCGCCCTGGCGATGGCCTCGGGCTTCGGCGCCTCGCTGGTCCCGGCGTACCTCAAGATCGGCCAACAGATTACCGAGAAGCTGCTCGACAAGCTGGAGAACCGGCTACACCAACTCATCGCCCGGCTCGCGCTGGAATCCGTCGAGGAGGGGGTCCAGGAGAGCGCCGAGAACGTCGCGGCGCAGGGCATCGTCCTCGCGAAGGACAACAAGAGCGGCGGCTTCGACTGGACGGACCTCGGCCTTTCCGCCGCCGGTGGCGTCACGATCGGTGCCTTCGCCAGCGGCTTCCAGCTTGTCGGCGGACGGTACTTTCCCAAACTCGCGAACACCTCGCATGGGAAGGCCGGTCTGGGGGCGGGAGGCGAGACGCTGGGCGAGTTCGCCTTCATGGCGATGCTCGGCGCGGCAAGCGGGTTCAACCCGTTGGCCACCGCGGTCTCGTCAGCCGTCGGCACGTATGCCAGCCACAACGCGTACAAGTTCGGCAAGGCGATCGGTGGCGACGACAAGAAGACTCCCGATGCCGACAGCATCGCCGGCCCTGGAGACCGCAAGAATCTGGTTGAGCGCGGCAGCGGCGCGAAGGGCGAAGCCGTCGGCGGTGGCGGCGGTTCCGAGTACGGTCAAGACCCGTCCGGGAAGGGCGGGGGGCTCCAGACCGGCTCGGAGAAATCAGCAGGCGGCTCCACCGATCCGGCGGCCGTCGGCGGGTCGGACGGGGTCGATCTACCAGCCGGAGGTGCCCAGCTACCTCTCTACAGTGCGACGCCCGGCCAGGGTGGGCCGTCGCCCGAGGGCGCACCGCCGGATCAAGCCGAACTGCCGCCACCCGAGAGTGCGCCGCCGCCGTACGACGGCGCACTGCCCGGGGGCGCGCCCACACCGTACGACGAGGCGCCGCCGCCCTACGATGCCGCGACGGGTCACGGGCAGCCGACCGACGATGACCTTGCCCCGACGCCGGTCGGAGCCGGAGTGGGGTCGCCCCAGGGAGATCAGCATCCGCCGGCCGGCAGCCCCGCTTCCCCGACTGTTCCGAGTGGCACCGCGCCTCCGCTCGTTCCCGGCGGTGCCGCCGCGCCGGAGGAAGGCGACTCCTTGGCATCGGGCCAGGTGCCCGTAGCGCCGAACGGCGGAACCATCGGCGGCGTAGACCCGTCGCCCGACGTCGTCCAGCCGTCAGGCGACCAACCGGGTAGCGTCGGGCAGCCGGACAGCCAACCTGCGGTCACCGCGCCGGCCGACGACGGGCGGGGAGGGCTACCGGGTTTCGACACCACTCCTGTGGGTCAGCCCGCACATGGCGTGGCGGACTCTCCGCCACCGTTGAGTCCGGTTGCTCCGTTGGGCCCGGTGCCGTCCGCCGCCGACATCGTCGTGGAGGCAGGCCCGCAGTCGACCGGTACGCAGCACGACGCTGCCCGGGAAAGCCCGAGCTCCGCGCACCGGGGCAGTCGGGACGTTACGCATACCGATACGCCTCCGGCCGCGGCGGTCGTTGCGCCTACCGTCGGATCCGCTGGCGTCATTCCTCGACTGGACAGCACCGTACCTGGACTGGACGGCACCGTACCTGGACTGGACGGCACCGTACCTGGACTGGACAGCGGCGTCGTGGCACCGGCTGCCGCCACGTCATCGAGTACCGCCCCACCGCCCGGCGTCACTGCCCCGGTCGCACCATCCACCGCCACCACGACCAGCGGGTCACCCGGGGGGGCCATATCCTCCTCGGCGGCCGCGCAGAGCGGGCCGGCCGGCGCCCGGACAGAAAGCCCGTCGACGACCGGACCCGCGCTGGGTACGTCGGGCCGACCGTCGCCGGTGCCGCTCGCGCCGCTGGACACAGCGGTGGGGCCAGCCACCCAGGCAGCCCTGGCAGACACGCCGGCTGCGCCGGTAGACAGCTCGGTTGCTTCGGCGCACCCGTCGGTTCCCCCGGCGCACCCACCGGCTGCTGTTCCAGGACGGACCGATCGTGCGGCCGGGCACCGACCGCAGTCGCGGTCCCACACGGACCCGCCCGAGCACGGATCCGCTGAACAGGCCGCGCCCGCAGCGCACACGGAGTCGCAGTCGCCATCCCCGCAGCCCCAACGTCCGGCTGCCGGGCCTGTCGCCGACCGGGTCGAGACATCGCCACCGGTGGTCGCGGTCGACGGTCCCGCGATCGAGGCTCGGTCTACGCCACCTGCCGTCGCGGGCACCGAAGCTGCGGTGCCGGCTGAGGCCGACCGCGCGCCGGAGTCGGTCGCCGCGTACGAGCATGGCCGAGGACGGTCGTTGCGCGACGTACCGCCTGCGGTGGTCGTGAAATCGACCGCCGAGACGCTGTGCGTCGGTGACCCGATCGACGTGACGACCGGTCGAATGATCTTGACCGAGACCGACATGATCCTGCCCGGCCTGCGCCTCACCCGTACCCACCGCTCGGACTACCGCTGGGGCCGCTCCTTCGGGCCCAGTTGGGCCTCGACGCTGGACCAACGGGTGGTGACCGACGACCGGCACGCCTGGTTCCTGGCCGCCGACGGCTCGATCCTCACCTATCCGTTGCCGGCCGAGGGCGACGAGGTGCTGCCGGTCCTCGGCCGCCCAGATCGACTGCGTCGGCTGGTCGGCGGTGGCTGGGCACTCGTCACCGACGGTGCCCTGCTGCTGTTCGCCCCCGCCGGGGGCGACGGTGCGGCGATGCTGTCCGATGTCGCGGCGGCCGGTCGACGGTGGCACGTCGTCCGCGAAGACACCGGCGCACCGGTGCTCCTGGCGTCATCCACCGGGGACCAGGTGGAGCTGCGTACCTCCGGGGAGCTGGTGACCGGGGCGCTGTTCGTGCCCGCCGACGGCGACGACGAGGTAGAGCTGCCGGCGTTCGGGTACGACGAGCGACGCCGGCTGGTCGAGGTACGGAACTCGTCCGGTGACGCGGTGCGGCTCAGCTACGACGAGGACGGCCGGATCGTCCGGTGGGACGACCGCAACGGGGAGTGGTACACGTACGTCTACGACCGCGCCGGCCGCTGCGTGTCCACCGATGGTGCCGGCGGGCATCTGCGGTACGCGTTCGAATACCTCGACGGTCGCACCGTCGTGACCGACTCACTCGGCGGCGTGCACCAGTACGCGTTGAACGACCGGCTCCAGGTCGTCGCCGAAGTCGATCCGCTCGGCGGCGTCACCCGGTCGCGGTGGGACGCGGCGTACCGGCTGCGGGAACGGACCGACCCGCTCGGGCGGACGACCCGCTTCACGTACGACGACCAGGGGCGGCTGGCCGCGACGATCCGCCCGGACGGCAGCCACCACCCGGCCGGTGACGACGAGCCGCCGACCGATCTCGTACCCGGAACCGAACTGGTCCGCGACGGCCTCGGCCGCATCAGGTTGGCACGCCGGCCCGATGGCACCGTCACCGAGTTCGGCTGGACGGCCGAGGGTGACCTGGCCTGGCGCGCGACCGCACATGGTTCCACTCAGGAATGGCATTACGACGGCGAAGGGAATCTGGTGGAGACTATCGATGCTCTGGGGCGTTCCGTGCGGATAGAGTACGGCTCGTTCGATCTACCGACGGCGCGGATCGACGAGGCGGGCAACCGTACCGAGTTCAGCTACGACACGGAGTTGCGGCTGGTCGCGGTGACGAACCCGCGTAGCCGGGTATGGCGGTACACCTACGACGCAGCCGGTCGTCTCGTCACCGAGACCGACTACGACGGCCGCACCCAGCGCTACGCCTACGACGCCGCCGGGCAGCTGACCAGCCGGACGAACGCGGCGGGCGAGACCGCCCACTACCGCTACGACCTGCTCGGCCGGGTGGTCGAGCGCCGCGTCGGCGACCTGGTCACCCGGTTGGGGTACGACGCGGACGGCTATCTCGCCGAGGTGACCAGCCCGGACGCGGTGGTGCGGTTCGAGCGGGACGACCAGGGTCGGGTGGTGGCGGAGAGCATCAACGGCCGTACCGTCCGCACCAGTTACGAAGGCGACGAGGTGGTGGCCCGGACCACGCCGTCGGGTCGGGCCAGCCGGTGGACAATGGACGCGGATGGCCTGCCGGTCATGCTCGTCACCGGCGGGCACGTGGTGCGCTTCGGCCACGACGCCGCGGGCCGGGAGGTCAGCCGGACCGTCGACGAGGTGGTCGCGCTCCGTCAGACGTACGACGCCGCGGGCCGGCTGTCGGCGCAGCACATCGCCGACGTCGCCGTACGCGGGTTCGACTACGACGGCAACGACCGGGTGATCGGCATCACCGACACCCTCGGCGACGACCTTTCGTTCGAGGCCGACGAGGTCGGACGGATCCGCACGGTCACCGCAGCCGGCGGGGCGCGGGAGCGATATCACTACGACGTGGCCGGTGGCCTCGCCGGCGTGGGCGACGGGCACTGGGAGTTCGACGGCAGCATGCTCCTGCGGTCGGACGACGCGCGGTTCGACTACGACGACAGCGGCCGGTTGATCGCCCGGACCGACGCCGGGGGCACCTCGCGGTTCGTATGGGACGCGGAGGACCGGCTCGTGCGGGTCGTCACGCCGGGCGGGGACCAGTGGCACTACCGGTACGACGGTTTCGGTCGGCGGGTCGCGAAGCAGCGCCTCACCGGTGACGGTTCGGTCGCCGAGGAGGTGTACTTCGCCTGGGCGGGCGACCTGATGGTCGAGCAGACCGACGGCGCCGACACCATCTCGTGGGACTACTGGCCCGATGGCTCGGCACCGGTGACCCAGACCGGCGGCGACCAGGGGGTGAACACCGTCGTCACCGACCTGATCGGGACACCGACCCATCTGATCGAGCCCGGCGGTCAGCTGCGCTGGTGGTCGCGCGGTGACCTGTGGGGCCGTGGCGGTGACCCGGCCGGCACCCCGCTACGGTTCCCCGGCCAGTACCACGATGTCGAGACCGGACTGCACTACAACCGGTTCCGCTACTACGATCCGGCGACGGCCCGCTACCTGAGCCCGGATCCTCTTGGCCTGGCCGGCGGACCGAACCCGACCGCGTACGTCGACGACCCCCTCACCATCGCCGATCCGCTCGGCCTGACCGGCTGCGGCGTGGGCAAGAACCAGAGCAGCGGCAGCAGCAGCGGCAGCAGTCGACGGAGCTCACGTGAATCGGACAGCTCCAGCCAGGATGGCGGCTCGCACCGGAGAAAGCGCCATTCGCACAGCGGACCCAGTCATCATCCTAGGCATGGGCGCCCTCCATCAAATACCGAACTGATAGGCTCATCTGTCTCCAGTGCACACCCAGCTGAGAGCCCCAGCCGATACCTTGTCGACTCACCTACAAGCTATTCGTCATCGTCGTCGAGAAGATCGTCACATGCAGACGTAAAACAAAAACTCCCACCAATCCCCGAGCCCAAGTCAACAGTTGCCATAGAGCAGGCAAACAAGGATTGGAGGGAGGTTGAAAGGCGACTTTCTCAGTATGACAAATTGTGGAACGACGGCAGCCTGCGCAAGCTTTACAAAGATTTCAAGGAGCAGATTCAGTATGAGCTGCAGCTCAAAGCAAGAGGGAAATCCTTAGACGAAATCCAAGCAAGGTCAGCAGGCAAGTTTGGCACCACCAGGGTCGCCGCGTTCGCTAAGGGATTAGCCGATCGACTCGCCTTCTCCGTACACGCCAAGTGGTGGAAAAAGCATCAGTCTGATCCAAACTTCGAAACCATGCTCATCGAGCAGGCTGATCAACTTAGCTCGAACCTCGCACTTTGGGGAAAAATCGGACCCGCCGTCGCCGAGCGCATCACCAACTCAGTAGGTGCGCGCATCCTTGAGACAACACCAGCAGGCACCATCTTCGATGACCTGACATTTGGCACGAAATCATATAATGACTATCCCCCCGGATTGATAGAGATGTGGGAGAAATTCTCCAATCAGCTCGTGAGCGTCTCCGGTGGGATAGTCGATGCCCACGTCCTCAAGGCTGTCATGGTTCCCAGCGTCCTACACGACACCGAAGTGCAAGCTTTGTTTTCCCGCGTTGCCAGCGGGCAGCTCACCGGACTCCGCGTCATCACCTGGGAATTCGTTTCCGACAACATGATTGCCAGGTCGCATGAGTACGTTGTACGCAGCAGGGCCTCCTACGACGAAAAGGTCCCGAAGCTCAGAAAGGGCGAGACCACTGATTCATTCAACGTACAACAACAGCGACTTTACAAACAGCTTGTGTGGCGACGAGAGGAGAATATCCGCGCCGGACTGCAGTTTCCTCAGCCAGGAGAATCGGCCGCCTATGACGACGACAGTAAATTTGTCCACGTAGTTTCCGAGTTGTTCGGTGACGGACGGGATGAGAACCCAGGATCGCTTCTCAGCGTCGAACAGGACCACGATTCACTACAGGCGCTAATCTCGGAGTATCACTACCTTTTCGGCAATGAATGGTCGAAACTACTTCACGACCGGCTAGCACTCCTTGCAGAAGCGCCAAACGACGGTAGGTGGTCGAGCGCAAGCTCCTCGGACGCAGATATCTCCGAGGGCCTAGCCGGAATGCGTTTCGGCTCGGCTGACAGCATCGCCGTACCACCAACGCGCCACAACACCATTGCAGAGACGGCCGGCGACGATTCAGCTCCACATCCCGGACGATTTGCCAATCAACCGTTCGGCAGATATAGGCAATTGGATCCGGCGCGCCGAAACGTGGAAGAGGTATGGGGCGAACTATTTCAGGGACGCCCGCAGCCAGCACGCCAGGACTCCACTCCCCTATCGCCACTTGGGGGGCAGCCGCCGCATTACTTCAGCACACGCAGGCGGTCGAGTCAGTATTCCGTTTCATCCTCCCGGCACTCGCCGCCAAGATCCGGGCCCTCGTATACCCAGGACGAGTACCCACAGCAGGACAATGCGCCACAGGCAGCGTACAGGCAGTATCCGCAAGCTGTAGCCTATTCGCACGTTCCCCACGATACTTCGGCGAGCAGCGACTCGTATTACAGTGGCGCCAGCACCTACGCGGGACCGTCTTTCGGTGACAATTCGCCGCACCACACAGCGAAGAGCACCAAGGAGACCGACTGCGAGGGCGACCCGATCGACGTCACCACCGGCCGCATGATTCTCACCGAGACTGATGCCGAGGTGCCGGGTCTGCCGCTGGTGCGCACGTACCGCTCCGACTACCGCTGGGGACGGTCGTTCGGCCCGAGCTGGGCCTCACCCATCGACCAGCGGGTCATCATCGACGGTGAGCAGGTGCGCTACCTGGCCTCCGACGGATCTATCCTGACCTATCCACTGGTCGGTGAGGGTGAGACGGCGCTGCCGACGATCGGGCGGGCATGGCCGCTGCGCCGGCTCGTGGGCGGAGGCTGGTTGCTCACCGACCCGGTGTCCGGTCGGGTATCGCTGTTCGCCCCGGCGGTCCACGGAGAATCGCTGGTCAGTGACATCACCGACGGCGGACTGCGGTGGTCGGTCGCCCGTGACGACGACGGCACGGTCACCGAGCTTCATTCGTCGGCCGGCGCCACGATCGAGATCTCGTCGTCCGAGGGGCTGGTGACGGCGCTGCGACTGCCGGACCATGACGGGCTGCTGGTGGAGGCGAGCAGGTACGGCTACGACCAGGACCGGCAACTGACCGAGGTGATCAATTCCTCGGGCGACCCCGAGCGTTTCGAGTACGCCGACGGCCGGATGGTGCGCTGGGAGGACCGCAACGGTGAGTGGTACACCTACACCTACGACGACGCGGGCCGCTGCGTCGACACCGACGGCAAGAACGGCTACCTGCGCTACCGGTTCGAGTACTCCGACGGCCGGACCGTCGTCACCGACTCGCTCGGCGCGGTGCACACCTACGAACTCAACGACCACCTTCAGGTGGTCGCGGAGATCGACGGGCTGGGCGCGACGACCCGCAACGAGTGGGACCACGCGTACCGGCTGCTGACTCGGACCGACCCGCTGGGCCGGACGACCCGCTACGAGTACGACACCGAGGGACGGCAGACCGCTGTCGTCCGCCCCGACGGCAGCCGCTCCACGACCAGGTACGACGAACACGGCCGGGAAATCTCCCGGACGGACTTCGACGGGTCCACGATCACCCGGGAGTTCGACACCGATGGCCGGGTGCTCGCGGAGGTCGACGCCAGCGGCGAAGTGGTGCGGTTCGACCGGCCGACCGACGACGGCCGGGGTACGGCCGTCCAGGTCGGTTCGGCGGTCGTCGTACGCAACGCGATACGTCAGGTCACATCGATGACCACCGGTGACGGCGAGACCCACTACCGCTACGACGAACTGGGCCGGACCATCGGAGTCCGCACCGGTCAGGGCATCACGCGACTCGGCTGGACCTTGGAGGGTGAACTGGCCTGGCGGGAACACCCCGACGGCAGCGTCGAGGAGTTCGGCTACGACGCCGAAGGCAACCTGGTCGAAGCGGTCGCCCGGGACGGCCGACACACCTACTACGAGTACGGCGCGTTCGACCTGGTGACGGCACGTATCGACGATGACAACCGCACCGAGTACGCGTACGACACCGAACTGCGGCTGACCACCATCACCGACCCGCAGGGCCGGACCTGGCGGTACTCGTACGACCCGAACGGCCGGCTTGTCGAGGAGACCGACTTCGACGGTCGCACCCAGCGGTACGCGTGGGACGCAGCCGGTCAGCTGGTCGAACACACCAACGCGGCCGGTGAGGTCACTCACTACACGTACGACCTGCTCGGCCGGGTGATCGAGCAGCGAACCGGAGAGTCAGTGACCCGGCTGACCTACGATCCGGCCGGCCGGATCGTCGCGGCCGACGACGCCGACTCGAAGATCCGACTGGAGCGTGACGCGCTCGGCCGGGTCATCGCCGAGGCGGTCAACGGGCACACGGTGTCCAGCGCCTACGACGAGCAGGTTGGTGCGGTGACCGCGCGGACCCGACCGTCCGGGGCGGTGACGCAGTGGTCGTACGACGAGTCCGGCCGGCCCCTGCTACTGGCGGCCGGTGGGCAACGGCTCAGGTTCGGCTACGACGGCGGGCGTGAGGTGAGCCGGTCCTGGGACGCGGGTCTGTCGGTCGAACCGCCGGCGGACGACGAGACCCGCGACGGCGACGGTCCGGCCGAAGTCCGGTACACGCTGGACGCCGCCGGCCGGCCCAGCATCCGGTCGGGAGCCGACGGCGACTGGCGGCTCACCTGGGACCATCTGGACCGGCTGACCACGGTCACCACTCCCGACGGGAACCACTGGCGGTACCGGTACGACGCGTTCGGCCGGCGAATCGCCAAGCAGCGCCTCGACGGGGACGGCACCGTGCTGGAGGAGACGGGATTCGTGTGGTCCGGTGACCTGCTGGTCGAGCAGCACCACCGGGACGGCACCGGCCAGGTGACCACGACGGCGTGGGAATACCATCCGACGCTGGCGTACCCGGTCGCGCAGCTGACCGACGGCACGGTGTACGCGGTGGTGACCGGCGGCGCGGACGCCCCGCCGGAGCTGGTCGGCACCGACGGCCGCCGGTTGGGCGACCAACCTGGCACGCCGGTGCGGCTCGGCGGCCGGTACCTGGACGTCGAGACCGGTCTGCAGTACGACGGTCTGCGGTACTACGACCCGACGACGGCTCGTTACCTGCCCGAGTCGCGGACGGCCGCGGCAGCGGTCCGCTGATTCCCGCCTGCCCCGCCCACCCCGTGGTGGGCGGGGCAGGTCCACCCCGAGCTGACGCCGCACTACCGGCTGCCGGAGACGACCCGCCTGGCCGACCGCGCCTGCCGGGAGGTCTCCGGCACGGCTGATATCGGACGGCCTTTCACGTTAGTCAACCGGCTTCGCCGAAGAAAGGCATGTCGTTCTTGGAATCGAGTCTACTCGTCAGTCTGCGGGCGTTAGGGTTCTTTCGGTAAGGGGACGACCTGATTGTCCCCGGTGCTGGGGGCGTCGGTGACCAGCGCGAGACCCCGGCCTTCATTAATGAGGCGGTCCGGCCTGAGGAGTTCCGTGTTGAGTGCGCATGCGGCGATGTGTCGCAGTCTGCCGAGCCTTGCCGACCGGTACGTGCCGGACGGCAATTCGTTCGGGCTGATCCGCCTGGCCCTGGCCCTTGGTGTCCTCGTGGCGCATGCCTGGCCGCTGGGCTACGGCGCGGCGAGCCTTGGCTACGGCATCTCAGCTGGGCAGAGCGAGCTCGGTTCGCTGTCGGTCCAGGGATTCTTCGTGGTTTCCGGATTCCTGATCACGGGAAGTGCACTCAAGCACTCCGTCTTGCGGTATTCTTGGCATCGGGTGCTTCGGATTTTTCCCGGCTTCTGGGTGTGTCTACTCGTCACCGCCTTTGTGGTGGCTCCGCTGGTCGCGCTGTACGAGAACGGTACGATGCGAGGGTTCTGGAGTCATCCTCAAGGTCCATTTTCCTACCTGGCGGCCAACTGGTTTACCGCCATGGAGCAGTACCCGATATCGGGACTGCTGTCGTCTACTCCGTTCGGCCAGATGATGGGTGGGCCGAGCGCGTTCGATGGATCACTGTGGAGCTTGCGGTACGAACTCGTGTGCTACGGCCTGATCGCTGTCCTCGGCGTGACTTCGGTCCTGCGCCTAGCTCCGCGGGCATTGCTGGCAATCCTGTTATTCGGCTACGCATTAATTATTCGTGACATTTCGATTGCCTCAACATGGGCATTCCGGCCAGCTCCAGTCGGGGCGGTCGGCCCGTTTCCGCTGATCGGCTCGTTCACCTCTGACTGGCTGCTGTATCTGACTTTCCTTTTTGTGCTGGGCGCCGCCGTCCGCTGCTATATGCATCGCATACCGATGGACGGCCGGCTGGCTGCGTTGGCGGCCGTCCTGCTCGCGATCAGCCTACTGTGGGGCGGATTCGTCGTTGTCGGACTGCCAGCCTACGCGTACCTGCTCATATATCTGGGTGTCGCGCTTCCGCGACGGCTCGGACGGATCGGCCGTGGGCGGGACTACTCGTACGGAATCTACATCTACGCATTCCCGGTACAGCAAGTTCTGGCACTGGTCGGCGTGGCCGAGTACGGCATGTCATCGTATATTCTGTTGTCGATCGTCGGCACGATGCTGTTCGCTGTACCGTCGTGGCATCTTGTCGAGAAGCCCGCGATGAGATTGCGGGCTCTCGATGTCGCCCGCCTGCCCCGACCCGCCCGCCCTGCCCCGGCCAGGCCGGCAGCCGCACGAGGTCCGGCGGGCAGACGGTCCTCCGTACTGCCACGAAGCGCCTACCAGGGCGGTCGTAATGCCTATTCGGCTGCGACGAACGGCACCGCGGCAGGTGACGGAGACGTTGGCCAGGTGCCAACTCCACGCGGCTGACGGACTGGTGTGGGGACGCCTGGCGCACGTGCGCCAGGTCGCCGCAAGTCCACGTGCACCGCTGAAACCAGGCGCCGCCGCCACACGTCTGGGGGTATGTCGGTCGATTCGGGAACATCGACCGGACCCCGGGCGGCGGCGGGCGGGTAGCCGTCGCCGCCGGGTCACCGACAGACGGATGAGGGTGAGAACGTGGTGACGGGCCGATGGATCACAGGTCTGGGAATCGCCGTGCTGGCCAGCGCGGTGGCGGCGTGCGGCACGAC
Organism: Micromonospora sp. LOL_014; assembly: GCF_048060245.1. Lineage (NCBI taxonomy): Bacteria > Bacillati > Actinomycetota > Actinomycetes > Micromonosporales > Micromonosporaceae > Micromonospora > Micromonospora sp. LOL_014. Next base: position 162,572 of record NZ_JBHMIP010000009.1, on the reverse strand, counting down.
CGCACCGGCCGGCGACACGACGCCGACGTCCGACCCGGACCCGACGACGGTGACCGGGACCCCGACCACCAGCCTGGCACCGCCGCCGGAGCCGACGGCACCCACGGGTGGCCTGCCGCAGGTGCTGTCCGGCACCCGGCAGGTCACCATCGTGCGGGCCGAGGCGTTCGAGTCCGGGCTGTCGATCACCGACGACGGACGGTTGGCCGAGGTCGACGACGACGAGGGCCGCCAGTCGTTCGTCGTGGTCCCGTTGCAGGGGCGGCTGTTCCTGATCGAGTCCTACCAGGGGACCAGCGGCGGCCCCGGCGCCGGTGACCCGGTCTGCTGGCGGGTGCACAACCCGGGAGACGGGGGATCCTTGTCAATCGAGGGTGCAGCCTGTGACACCGGTGACCCCCGGCAGCGGTTCGCGATCGTCGCGGCCGACACCGGCGCCGACGACACCTTCATGATCAGCAACAGGTCGGCGTACCTGCGCACCTCGGCCCGCTCCGGGCTGATCCTGGAGGAGCACGGCGACGGTTCGCCGCCCCCGGACGGGTTCCGGCTGACCGACAACGGGCCGGCGCCGACCCGGTGACCGGTGCAGGAACGACCAGGTGACGGGCGGAGCACGGCGGATGCGTGACGCCGACGAGTTCGACGCCTTCTACGCCGCGTCGGCCCAACGGTGCTCGGACACCTGTCCGTGGTGCTCGGCAACCGGACCGACGCCGAGGACGCGGTCGCGGAGGCGTACGCCCGCGCGTGCGGGACCGGTGGCGGTCCGTGCACGACTGCGACAGCCCGGAAGCCTGGGTACGCACGGCCGGCGTACCGGATCGCGGTCAGCTCCTGGCGTAAGGCGAGCACGTACCACGAGCATGACCGGGCCTTCCACGGCACGGTCATGCAGGCATCCGGGTACCACATCGCCCGAGGCGTCATCCGGGCGTTGGAGAGCCAGGTCGACAACACGGCCCGGTACATGGGCCGGACCGAGCGTGCCCTGTTGGTGGCATCCAACCGGGCCACCGGCGGATCGACGAACGCGTCGCCGCACACGACCCGGAAGGCGCCACGGCGGCGATGTTCACGCACATCACCGAAGCCTGGCTCGTCCGCCGCAGCGGACCAGGCGAGTCCGTCCGGCTGCAACGGTTAGGTACCCCGTGCGGTAACGCCCGCACAGACGCTGGTGGCCGGGTTCCCGTACGGGAACCCGGCCACCAGGGATGTCACCGGTCAGGCGGAGTAGCCGCGCTTGGCGGTCCAGTCAGCCAGCACCTCAAGATCCATCCAGTACTCCTGGCCCTCGAAGTACGGGTCGGCGATCTTCACCGTGTCACCACCGTCGCGGTAACCCGTCACCGTCAGGTAGTGCCCACCCTCGTACGAATGCGCCACCCCGTCGACGTCCGACGCCGTACCCATGATGTTCGCCACCACGGCCCGGTCGTCGTCCACCGCCTCCCGCACATCCGCCCGCAGCTTCTCCACGTGCTCCGGCTTCGCCGCGGCCGCACCGATCGACACCGTCTCGTACTCGGCCTCACCGATCACCTCGTTGAGCACCCGGGTCGTCTCCTCAGCCGAATCGGTACCGGCCTCGGTCGTCCCCAGCTTGCCCGCCACCTCGTCCTGCGACGGAGCATGACCCTGCGCCGTCAACGCGATCCGCGTCGCCGCCGGACCGCAGTAGTAGAAATTCGGCTGCGCCTCGTACTCCACCGCCACCTCACGCACACCACCATCAGCGGCACCCGGACCAACGCCCTGCGCCACCGCAGGAGCGGCCACCACACCACCAGCGGTCAACACACCAGCAACCGACAACAGAGAACGACGGAAAATCGTGTTCATAGCAGAATCTCCGTTCCGAGGGGAAATGAACCAGACACCAGACCCACCAGGTCGATGACCGGTCACGAACGGGACAGAACAGAACACGCACCAGAAACCAAGACCAGAAACGCCCGACGACCCGCGCACACCCGCCGGCCCAGGCAGGGGGCGGTCTCACCGGCGCACCGGATACAACCACCCGGGAGCGCCCGGCATTCCGCACCCGGCGGGGTCGCAGATCCGGCCGTACCCACGCCGGGCGACAGACCAGACGGACCAGGCGGGCCACTCGCCTACTCGGTCCAACGCCGGGATCCAACGCCACCCGACCGCCCGATGTTCCCCCGCGCCCAGCACCTCAGCCACCCGCCCACCGCGCCGCACCGAACCTCGCAAACGGTGCCTGACGCCCCATCGGTGTCCTGCGTCCACACGAAAAGGCACTGCTCGTGCCCGGCGGCCCTCCCGGCGCGGGCCTTCACGGCAGGTCCCGCAGGAACGCCCGGACCCCGGACCTGCCCGGCGCTCGGCACCAGGATGCCGGCGAGCAGTTTCACCGTTGTCGACTTGCCTGCGCCGTTCGGCCCGACGTACGCCACCGCCTCACCCGCCTCGCCCCGCAGTCAGCGCGCCACGCAGACCCGGGCCTTCACCGGTCGGCGGAACCGTTTGGTCAAGCCATCAGCTTCGATGGAGGCCAGGCCCGGATGGTGCCGTACCCGTGCGTCGCCGCCCACCGAACCTCCGGCCGGTGGACCACTATGATTTCCGGCCGGCGGACCACCATGCGGTAAGGGCCGATATCGGGTACGGCACTGACAGCGGCGACGGTAGCCTCACCGCCGTGACGACTGCGTACGCCCGTCGACCGGTGCTCGGCCTGGCCATGGTGGTCGGGGCCAGCGCCCTGTTCGCGATCAACGGCACCGTTTCCAAGCTGGTGCTGCGGGCCGGGCTGGACGCCCCGCAACTGACCGTGCTGCGGGCGGTCGGCGCCTTCACCGGGCTCCTGGTGCTCAGCGTCGTGCTGCGGCCCGGTGCCCGCCGGGCGCGGCTGCGCCGCCGCGAGGTTCCGCTGCTCGTCGCGTACGGGCTAACCGGTTTCTTCCTGGTCCCGATGCTCTACTTCGTGGCCATCTCCCGGCTGCCCGTCGGCATCGCGCTGCTGTTCGAGTACACCGCCCCGCTGATGGTGGCGGTCTGGGCCTGGGCCGTGCAACGCCAGCAGGTGCGGTCCCGGCTGTGGGCCGGGCTGGCGCTGAGCCTGCTCGGGCTGGCCTGCGTGGCGCAGGTGTGGGGCGGGCTGACCCTCGACCCGCTGGGGGTGGCCGCCGGGTTGGGCGCGGCCGTGATGCTCGCCGCGTACTTCCTGATCGGTGCGCGGGGCGTCCAGGACCGCGACACCCTGTCCCTGACCACCTGGGCGTTCGGCGCGTCGGCGATCGCCGGGCTGATCGTCCGCGCCGCCACCGCCGGCCTGGACGGCTGGCAGCCGCTGCTCACCCGTACCGAGGGCGGGATGCCGGTCGCGTTGCTCTGCTGCTACGTGGTGGTCCTCGGCTCGATCGTGCCGTACCTGATGATCACCGGCGCGTTGCGGCACCTGCCGGCGACCAGCGTCGGCATCGTCGGCATGGTCGAGCCGGTGTTCGCCGCCACGGTGGCCTGGGTGGTGCTGGGCTCGGGTGAGGCGTTGACCCTGGTGCAGCTGGCCGGCGGCGCGTTGGTGCTGACCGGGGTGGCGTTGGCCGAGACCGCCCGGACCGGCACCGGCGCGCCGCCCGCCGTACCGCCGGCACCCGACGGGCCGCTGCCCCCCGGACCGCAGCTGCCGGGCGGCCGGCCGCCGGCGGCTGGCGTAGTGGCGGGCGGCGGCGGGTAGGAACAGCGGTATGAGTGCACCGAAACGGGTCGCCGTCGTCGCGCACCGCAAGAAGACCCTCGGCGGCGGCCTCGACGAGTTGCGCGCGGCGATCGCCGGGCACGGCGCCGAGGACATCGACTGGTACGAGGTGCCGAAGAGCCGCAAGGCACCGAAGAAGGCCCGCCGGGCCGTCGAGCGGGGCGCCGAGCTGGTCTTCGTGTGGGGCGGCGACGGGATGGTGCAACGCTGTCTGGACGCGCTGGCCGGCCGCGATGCCACCGTGGCGATCATCCCGGCCGGCACGGCGAACCTGCTGGCGGGCAACATCGGCGTACCGGAGGACCTCGGCGAGGCGGTCCGGATCGGCTTCCAGGGCGAACGGCGCCGGCTCGACCTGGGCAGGGTCAACGGCGAGCATTTCGCGGTGATGGCCGGGGCCGGTTTCGACGGGCGGCTGATCCGCGACGCCGACCGGGACCTGAAGGACCGGGCCGGCAAACTCGCGTACGTCTGGACCGGACTGCGTCACGTCGGCGGCGGCACGCCCCGGATCCGGATCAAGGTCGACGGCACCACCTGGTTCGACGAGTCGGCCAGTTGCGTCCTGGTCGGCAACGTCGGCCGGATCACCGGCGGCATCCACGCCTTCGACGATGCCCGGCCCGACGACGGCTGGCTGGAGGTCGGGGTGACCACCGCGCAGGGGGCGGCCGAGTGGGCGCGCACGCTGGGTCGGATGGCGGTCGGGCGCTCGGAGCGCTCCCCGTTCGTCCGGATGACCCGGGCCCGGCGGGTCGACATCCGGCTGGCCGAGCCGATGACGTACGAACTCGACGGCGGCGCCCGGGGTCAGGCCAAAAAGATGAAGGTACGGGTGGTCCCCGCCGCGATCACCGTCTGCGTCCCGGCCTAATTCCGTCTGAGGGAGACGGCCTGACGGGCTCAGCGGGTTACGGTCAGCCCGGTCACGAAGGCCGACCAGGCGGCCGGGCCGAAGGCGAGCAACGGGCCGGTGACGTCCTTGCTGTCGCGGACCAGTACCCGGCCAGGGAGATTGTCGGCGACCTCGACACAGGTGTTGCCGCCGTTGCCGGACCGGGTCGAGGTACGCCATCGTGGTGTCACACTCGTACCGCTCATAGTTCCTTCACCAGACCTTCGATCAGCTCACGTGATGTAGGCTCGGGAAGCGCCTCGGTCAGCAGACTGTCCCAGATCCGCACCACCTGCTCCACACCGCTCGGATGGTCCACGGGATGCCCGAAGACCCCGTCCACATGCACCACGTCGTCGCCCTCGGGCAGGGTACCGATGACGAATCCACCGGACATGCCAGCATACGCCCCAGCGCTGAGCGGCACCACGTACAGCTTGATCCGCCGCTCGTTCATCAGCGTAAGCAGATAGTTGAGCTGCTCGCGCTGTACAACCGTGTCGCCGACGATCCGGCGCAGCGCCCCTTCGTCGACCACGGCGACCAACACCGGTGGCTTCTCCCTGGCGAGCAGCCGTTGGCGATCCAACCGCATGGCCACCTGATCCTCGACCCCGTCTGCGGTGTACAGGCCGGTGCCGGTGAAAACCGCACGCGCGTATTCCTCCGTCTGCAGCAGTCCCGGCACCAGCAACGGCTCGTACATCCGCAGCTTGACCGCGCGGTCCTCGATCGCGCGCCATGACGCAAACCAGCTCGGCGCTTGCTTCTTGTTGATCAGATCCAGCATCTCGGCGAGAAGACCGCCGGTATCCAAGGCTTCGTCAGCACCCGCAGCCAAAGTCATCGTCGGCCGGCGCCGCCCCGTCTCCACCGCCGCGATGGTGGAGGCACTGTAGTTGATTTTTGGAGCAAGCTGATCCTGCGAGACATCCGCCGCCGCCCTGGCCGCTTTGAATGCCTTGATCCACATGTCGACATCCACCAGCCGATCCGATCAGGAAAGAATGATCGAATCAACACGCTGTGGAGTTCTCGAAAGGGCAGCCGGTCGGTTCGACCGAGGCGCGGCCATCGTGATCAGTATGCGCGCGGCGGGACCTGAATCCGGAAGAGCGCGTGGCGGCGCACCGGGCCGTCGGGCACGTTCGGGTGGTCGAAGTCGCCGGCGGGGTCACGGGTCATCCCGATCCGCCGCATCACCGCCTGCGAGCGCAGGTTGCCGACGGCGGTCAACGCGACGATCTCCGGCAGGCCGAGGGTGTCGAAGCCGTACGCCAGGCAGGCGCGGGCCGCTTCGGTCGCGTACCCGTTGCCCCATGCGTCGCGGCGCAGCCGCCAGCCGACCTCGACCCCGCCGAACGGCATGTTGGCCTCCACCGGGCTCAGGCCGGTCATGCCGATGAACTCGCCGGTCGCCGCCACCTCGACCGCCCACCAGCCCCAGCCACGCTGCTCCAAGCCAGCCTGGCAGCGGGACATGGTGGTGGCGCTCTGCTCGCGGGTCGCCAGGCCCGGGAAGAACTCCCGCACCTGAGGGTCGGCGTTCATCGCCACCCACGGCTCCAGGTCGGACCCGCGCCAGTGCCGCAGCACCAGCCGCGGCGTGGTCAACTCCGCCATGGAGGCACTGTAGCGCCAGTGCCGCACGCCGAGATCGTCGAGCCCGGTCACCGGCCGGGCAGGAGGATCACCGTACGGCCGCCGCTGACCAGCCCCTCCCGGCAGGACAAGCCGGTGCCCTGCAGCCAGCGCCCGGTGACCGCCATCGGATAGGTGACCTCCACGGTACGGCCGGCGTCGGTGGTCGCCGAGAACCGCATCGGCAGTGGTGTCGCCAACCGGTGCATGATCGTGTCGCAGTCGAAGGTGACCCGCACGTCGACGGAGCCCACTCCTCCAGGGCGCACGCGGGCCTGCGCGCCCGTGTCGGCCACTGCCAGGCCAGGAGACTCCGTGTCGAGGACCCGTACGGTGATCCGCTGCGTTCCGGTGTTGACCACGGTCACTTTGGCGTTCAGCTGCCCGTCGGCTGCGCTCCACACCTCGCCGGCGAACGCCACCACCGATCCAGCGGTGTCCGCGGCAGCCCGCTGGTGCTGGTAGTCATTGAGCAGCCAGCCACCGAGACCGCCCACGGCCACCCCGGCCAGCAGCATACCGACCAGCCGGCCCGGTCCGCGAAAGCGTCGCCGCGCCGCGTCGCCAGCCGGTGCCCCGGGCGCCGTCGCGCCGGTCGACCGGTCGAGATCGATGAGCCGCCCCTCCGCCGTCATCGGACCAGGCTAGTCGCAACGCCGACCCGGTCAGGTAATGGCCGCTGCACAGCGCACGCAGCGTGACCGTTTCGGGTTCGGAGCACCGGCCGGCAGCATGAGCCGAACACCAGAGACCTGTTCCGGCGTCGATCAGGTATCTGGCGTTCGGCTCGTGCCGCAGCGGGCAGGCGTGCAGACGGAGCACAGCGGACAGGCAGGCCGGAGCGGGGCGGGTGAGCCGGTGTGCGGGGCAGGTGCGGCGGGTGAACGGCCGCGTTCAGTGGCGGAGCAGGCCGCGTACCGGGACCGGGATGACGTGGCCGCTCGGCGGGCGGGTGCGGTCGAGCTCCAGTCCGACGTCGACGATCACCGCCCGGGTCAGCTGCGGCACCTGCGACAGCGGCACCCACTGTGCCAGGTCGGTGGAGCCGCCGACCTCGGGCCGCAGCGCTCCGCCGACGACCCGTACCCGGTAGAAGACCCCCAGGTTGTGCCGTTCGCTGCGGCCGGGCAGCCGGCGCTGCGCGGGCACGGTACGGGAGTCGACGCCGAGCAGTGACTCCACCTCGACCTGGTAGCCGGTCTCCTCGGCCACCTCGCGGACCACCGCGTCAACCGGGTCCTCGGCGTGTTCGACCTTGCCGCCGGGCAGTGTCCAGTGCCGGCGGGAGCCGCCCGGCGAGACGTAGCGGGCCAGCAGCAGCTGCCCCTGGTCGGCACAGACCGCGTAGGCGGCCACTCGAAGCCGGTGGGCAGTCATGCTCGCATTCCTCCGCGCTAGATCCGCTACCAGGAGAATAACCCTCCCAAATAGGGTGTAAATAATCCGGCGGCGGCACGATCCGGGTCACGAGCAAGATAGAGGTCATGCAGACACATCCGAACGTGCAGGCGGTGCAGGACGCGCTGAACGCCACCGACGCCCGGGACGGCTCCGGCGCCAGCTGCCGGGTGCGGCTGCTGCCCGACGCGGTGCACACCGCCGCTGCGGCGGCCGCCGCCCTCGACATCGAGGTTGGGCAGATCGCCAATTCGTTGATCTTCGACGCGGACGGTGAGCCGCTGCTGGTGCTCACCTCGGGCGCGCACCGGGTGGACACCGCGAAGGTCGCCGCCGACCTCGGCGTCGACGCACTGCGCCGGGCCACCCCGGGGTTCGTCCGGGAACACACCGGGCAGCCGATCGGCGGGGTCGCCCCGCTGGGCCACCCCAAGCCGGTCCGCGCCCTGGTCGACGTGGCCCTGGAGCAGTACCCGGAGATCTGGGCGGCCGGCGGCGTACCCCGGGCGGTCTTCCCGACCACCTACGCCGAACTGCTACGGATCACCGCCGGCACCGCCGCCGAGGTGGCGTGAACGACCCCGCCGACCATGCAGCCACGGTGCCCGCGCTGGTCACGCTGCACGTCTGGCGGGTCCCTCGGCGACGGCTGCCGCGCGTGCTGGCCCGGATGGCCGTCGACGCCCGCCGGCTGCGGCGCGTCGACGGCGTACGGTTCGCCAAGCTGCTTGGCACCGGAACCGGCACCGGATTCGGGCCCACCGACGTCGACCCGACCCGGTGGGCGGCGTTGGTGGTGTGGGACGACCCGGCGACGGCGGCCGGGTTCGACACCTTGCCGGTCGGGCGGTCGTGGTTGCGGGTCGCCGACGCGCGGGTCCGCGTCGACCTGCGGCCGTTGCACAGCCGGGGCCGCTGGTCCGGCGTCGCCCCGTTCGGCGAGCCGGGCGGCGGGCCGGGCGGTGCCGGGCGTCCGGTGCTGGCGTTGACCCGGGCGCGGCTGCGGCCGGCGAAGGCGGTCACCTTCTGGCGGGCGGTGCCGCCGGTCGCCGCCGCCCTGGCTGACGCCGACGGGCTGCACTGCCGGTTCGGCGTCGGCGAGGCACCGCTCGGCTGGCAGGGCACGGTCAGCGTGTGGCGGGACACGGCGGATCTGACCCGGTTCGCGTACCGTCACCCGCAGCACCGGGCGGCCATCACCCGGACCCCGGTGACACAGTGGTACGCGGAAGAGCTCTTCGCCCGGTTCGAGGTGCTCGATGTCACCGGCGACCGGGCCGTGCTGGGCTGGGCCGGAAAGGACCGGGCCGGAGAGGACGAGGATGGGACATGCGGTGCTGGCGGCGGATGAGAGGCGGACCCCGATGAGGCTGGTGCCGTGGCTGCCGGACGACCTGCTGCGGCGGCTCGACGACGTGGTCAGCGTGTACGGCGAGGCGATGAACTACCGCGCCGAGCTGCTGGAGGTACGCCGCGGCTACATCGCCACCCACGTACGGCGCCCCGGATTCCGGGCGGTCGCCACCCTCACCGCTGAAGGCGCGCTCGCCGGGTTCGGCTACGGCTACCGGTCGGCCGCCGGGCAGTGGTGGCACGACCAGGTACGCGGCGCGCTGCCGAAACCCGCCCGCAGCACCTGGCTCACCGACTGCTTCGAAGTGGTGGAGCTGCACGTGCACCCGCAGGCACAGGGGCACGGGCTCGGCGCACACCAGCTGCGTACCCTGCTCGGGATGGCCGCCGGCGCGACCACCCTGCTGTCCACCCCGGAGGCCGACGAGCAGCGGTCCCGGGCCTGGCGACTGTACCGGCGATTCGGCTACGTCGACGTACTTCGCAACTTTCACTTCCCCGGCGACGAACGGGCCTTCGCGGTCCTCGGCCGTACCCTGCCGCTGCCCCACCCGCAGGCCGCACCGGCTGCGGGGGCCGGGCCGTCGACGGACCCGGCACCGCAGCGGTCATGAACGCACGGCGGGTGCTGCCCTGGGCGTTGTTGGCGCTGCTGGTGCTGGCCCAGATCGGCTACCCGCTGACCGGCGGCGGCACCCGGGCCGGGTTGACCGTCGCCACAGTGGTGATCGGCTTCGTCCTGTCGGTGGGCCACGCGTGGCTGACCCGGGGGCCGGCCGCCGCCGCGCTGGTGCTGGTCACCACCGGCGGCGGGCTGGCGGTCGAAGCCTGTGGGGTGGCGACCGGGGTCCCGTTCGGCGGCTACGACTACGCCGGCACGCTCGGGCCGAAGCTGCTCGGCGTACCGGTGGTCATCCCGCTGGCCTGGACCTGGATGGCCTGGCCGGCGTGGCTGGTCGCGGTGCGGCTGGTCCGCCCGACGGTGGCCCGGATCGCCGTCGGGGCGGTCGCGCTGGCCGCCTGGGATCTCTTCCTCGACCCGCAGATGGTCACCGAGGGCCACTGGACCTGGCTGGACACCGACCCGGCGCTGCCCGGGGTGCCGGACGTCCCGGTCGGCAACTACCTGGGCTGGCTGGCCGTGGCGGCGGTGATGATGACGCTACTGCGGCTCACCGCCGGGGTCGGCGCCCGACGGGCCGACGGGCCGGTGGACGCCCCGATGTACGCGCTGTATCTGTGGACGTACGCGTCGAGTCTGCTCGCCCACGCGGTGTTCCTCGGACTGCCCGCCTCGGCCGGCTGGGGTGGGCTCGGCATGGGGCTGGTGGCGGTGCCGTTCGCGGTGACGCTGATTCGCTCGCGACGGGCGACCGGACCTGCTGGACGCCCGCCACGGCAGGCGTCATGACCTGGTGGACGGTGGCGGTGGGTGCGCTCGGCATCGTCGCGGTGCTGCTGGCGCTGACCGCGGCGACGCTGGTCAACACGCTGCGCTGGCTGCGCCGGCCCGGCCCGGCGGCCCTGGTGACCGAGCCGGTGTCGATCCTGCTGCCACTGCGTGACGAGGCCGACCGGGTGGTGCCGTGCCTGCGGGCGCTGCTCGCCCAACGGCAGCTGACCGACTGGCGGATCCTGGTGCTCGACGACGGGTCGACCGACGGCACCGCCGAGGTGGCCGGCGAGGTGGCCGGCGACGACCCCCGGGTGCGGCTGATCACCGGCGCGCCGCTGCCGGCCGGCTGGCTCGGCAAACCGCACGCCTGCCAGCAGCTCGCCGACGCGGTCCCCGCCGCACCGGCCGGGGTACTGGTCTTCGTGGACGCCGACGTGGTCCTCGCCCCTGAAGCGGTGGCCGCCGCCATCGGCGCCCTGCGGTCGGTGCCGGCACAGCTGCTCAGCCCGTACCCGCGGATCGTCGCCGGGTCGGTCGGCGAGCGGCTGGTGCAGCCGCTGCTGCAGTGGAGCTGGTTGACGTTCCTGCCGCTGCGCGCGATGGAATGTTCGCCGCGTACCTCGCTGGCCGCCGCCGGCGGGCAGTTCCTGCTGGTCGACCGGGACGCGTACCGGCGGGCCGGCGGGCACGCCGCCGTGCGGGACCAGGTGCTGGAGGACATCGGGCTGGCCCGTGCGGTGAAGCAGGCCGGCGGGCGGATCGCCCTGGCCGACGGTTCGGCGTTGGCGACCTGCCGGATGTACGGGTCCTGGCGGGAGCTGTCCGCCGGCTACAGCAAGTCGCTGTGGGCGTCGCTGCCGTCGCCGACCGGCGCGGCCGCCGTCGTGGCCGGACTGTTGATGTTGTACGCGGCCCCGCCGGTGCTCGGCGTCGTCGGGCTGGCCGGGCTGGCAGCCGGCGCCGGTCCAGCGGCGGCGGTGCTGGTCGCGGCCAGTGCCGCCGGGTACGGGCTCGGGGTGACCGGGCGGGCGCTCACCGCCCGGGCCACCGGCGGCCGGGCGATGCCGGACGGATTGGCACATCCGGTCTCGGTCGCGCTGCTCGGCTGGCTCGTGATCCGGTCCTACTATCTGCGCAAGCGGCGGCGCCTCGCCTGGCGCGGCCGCCCGGTGGCCCTGCCGTGACCGATACTGCTGCGAGGAGGAGTACCGATGAGCCGGGTGGTGGTGATCGGCGCCGGGGTCGGCGGGTTGGCCGCCGCGATCCGGCTGGCCCACGGCGGGCACGACGTCACCGTCATCGAACAGGCCGACACCGTCGGCGGGAAACTGGCCCGCTGGACCCGGCAGGCCCCGGACGGCGCGTTCACCTTCGACACCGGGCCGAGTCTGCTGACCCTGCCGCAGGTCTTCGCCGACCTGTTCGACGGCACCGGCGAGCCGCTGGAGAAGGTGCTGGATCTGGTCGAGCTGGATCCGATCGTGCGGCACCGGTTCCCGGCCGGGCCCGTCAGGCCGGCCGAACGGCTCGGCCCGCGCTGGCTCGACTCGTGCTGGCTCGACTCGTGCGCCGACCCGGCGGCGTTCGCCGAACGGATCGCGGTGGCCTTCGGTGACGAGGCCACCGACGACTGGCAGCGGGTATGGCGGCGGGCCCGGCGGATCTGGGACTCCTCCTGGCGGGACGTGCTGCGCCGGGAGGTCGGCTCGCCGCTGGCGATGGCGCGGATGGCGTACCGGCTCGGCGACCTGGCCGCGGTCGCGCCCGGCCGCAGCCTGCGCGGGGTGCTGCGCCGCGAGGTCCGCGACCCGCGGCTGCGGACCCTGCTGGAGCGTTACGCCACCTACACCGGCGCGGACCCGCGGCGGGCGCCGGCGGCGCTGCTCGCCGTGCCGTACGCCGAGTTGACCTTCGGCGGCTGGTATGTACGGGGCGGGCTGGGGGCGCTGGCCGACGCGCTGCTGTCCCGCTGCCTGGACCTGGGCGTGGTGGTGCGCACCGGGTCGACGGTCACCGCGATCGACGCCGCCGGCGGCCGAGTGCACGGCGTACGGGTGGCCGGTGAGGCCCGTCCGGTGCCGGCCGACGTGGTGGTGGCCAACGTGGACGCGTCGCGGGTCTACCGGGAGCTGCTGCCGCACGCCCGGCGGCTGGCCCGGCTGACCGACCGCAGCCTCGGCGGCTTCGTGCTGCTGCTCGGGGTACGCGGCCGGACCCCGCAGCTGGCCCACCACACGGTGTTCTTCCCGCGCGACTACGACGCCGAGTTCGACGCGGTGTTCGGTGATCCGGGGCGGGGTCGGCCGGCCCGGCCGGCCACCGATCCGACGATCTTCGTGACGGTCGCCGACGATCCGGCGGCCCGGCCGGACGGCCACGAGGCGTGGTTCGTGCTGGTCAACGCGGCCCGGCAGGACCTGTCGCTGGCCGGGGTGGACTGGCGCCGGCCGGGTCTGGCCGACGCGTACGCCGATCAGGTGCTGCGGGTGCTGGCCGACCGGGGGGTGGACGTACGGGACCGGCTGCTGTTCCGCGAGGTACGCACACCGGCGGACCTGGCCGCGGCGACCGGCACGCCGGGCGGGTCGATCTACGGTACGGCCGGCGGGCTGCTGCGGCCGGCGAACCGGGCACCGGCGGCCGGACTGTTTCTGGTCGGCGGGTCGGTGCATCCCGGTGGCGGGCTGCCGATGGTGACCCTGTCGGCGCAGATCGTCGCCGACCGGATCGGCCCGGCCGGCCGGTAGCCCCGGGCTCGGAGGGCGGAGCCAAGCCGGTGCGGCCGGGTCGGCGGACCGGGTCAGGCCAGGGCGCGGCGGACCGCGGTGAACAGTTGGCTGAGCCCGAACAGGCCGAGCAGCACCCAGACCGCGGTGGCCAGGGTGAGCACCCCGGCGGCGAGGTCCGGCGCGATCAGCGCGGCGGCACCGGCCAGCAGCAGGCCGACCAGGGCGATGCTGACCCGGGTCGGTCGCTCCCCGACCGTCACCGCGCCGATCTCCCGCATGCCGGCTGCCGCCGCCCGGGCCCGCAGGTACTCGTGCAGCCAGGACAGTGTGCCGGCGGCGACGACCAGCGGGCCGGCGGCGCCGGCCAGCCAGAAACCGAGCAGCCAGAACGCCTCGCCCGCCCGGTCGGCGAGCGAATCGTAGACGTAGCCGAGCCGGGTGGTCCGGCCGGTGACCACGGCCAACGCACCGTCGACGGTGTCGGCGACTGCGGCCAGCAGCACCAGGCCGCCGGCGGCGAGCAGGCCGGGACCGCCGCGCGGGGCGAGCACCGGCACCCCGAGGCAGAGCAGCACCCCGGCGACGGTGACCGTGGTCGGGCCGATCTTGGCCCGGCCGAGCAGGTCGGCGACGGCGTGCGCGGCGCGCAGCCAGTAACGCACCACCGGGGTGGCGGTACGAGGGTCGAAACCGCCGTGCAGCCGTGCCCAGGTGACGGCGTAGTCCTGCCAGTTGAGCCGGGTCTCCACGACAGCTCAACCGCTGCGGGACGGCCCGGGTGGCGGGCGGGTCACGCCCGCGCGCCAACGGCGACGTTGAGCCACACCTCACGGGTGGCCGTCGAGCGATTCATGGTGATGAAGTGCAGGCCGGGCACACCTTCGTCGATCAGCCGCTGGCAGAGCTGATTGGCCTGGTCGATGCCGAGCCGGCGGACCGCGTCGGCGTCGTCGGCGACCCGGGCAAACTGGGCGGCCAGTGCCGGCGGGAACGGGGCACCGGACAGCTGCTCGGAGCGCTCAATGGTAGCTAGCTTGGTGACCGGCATCACACCGGGCAGGATCGGGGTGTCGCAGCCCGCCGCCGCGACCCGGTCCCGCAGCCGCAGGTAGTCGTCGGCGTCGAAGACCATCTGGGTGATCGCGAAATCCGCACCGGCCCGGCACTTACGAACGAAGTACCGGGTGTCGGTGGCGATGTCCGGCGAGCGTGGGTGTTTGTACGGGAAGGCAGCCACGCCGACGCTGAAGTCACCCGACGCACGAACCAGCCGGACCAGGTCCTCGGCGTAGCGCACGCCCTGCGGGTGGGCAACCCACTCGCCGGTCGGATCGCCGGGCGGGTCGCCGCGCACGGCGAGCACATTGCGCACGCCGGCACCGGCCAGCCGACCGATGACGTTGCGCAGCTCGGCGACTGAATGGTCGACGGCGGTCAGGTGCGCCATGGGCAGCAGGGTCGTCTCGGTGGCGATCCGTTCGGTGACGTCGACCGTGGTGTCCCGGGTGGTGCCGCCGGCGCCGTAGGTGATCGACACGAACGACGGCCGCAGCGGCTCCAGCTCGCGGATCGCCTGCCAGAGCAGCTGCTCGCCGGCGGGGGTCTTCGGCGGAAAGAACTCGAACGAGAAAGTCGGCTGGCCGGCGCGGATCAGCTCCCCGATCGACGGCTGCGAGCCGGGGAGTACGGACGGTAGACCGAGAGCCACGCAACCGACTGTACCGGGTGGCCTGCGGGCGGCGCATCAACCAGCCGATAGCGTCAGGGAGTGGCAGACAGCATCACGGTCGCGCCGACCGATCGGGCCGACCTGCGTCGACGTATCGACCGGGCGTTGGCCGACTTCCTCCAGGGCCGGCGACGCTGGCTGGGCGACGTCGACGAGGCGCTGCTGCCGGTGGCCGCGGCGCTCGAGGACTTCGTGCTCGGCGGCGGCAAACGGCTGCGGCCGGCGTTCGGCTACTGGGGCTACCGGGGAGCCGGCGGCGGCGACTCACCTGAGGTGGTCGCGGCCCTGGCTGCGCTGGAGTTCGTGCAGGCCAGCGCCCTGATCCACGACGATCTGATGGACGGTTCGGACACCCGTCGCGGCGAGCCGTCGATCCACCGACGGTTCGCCGCGCACCACCGGCGCAGCGGGTGGCGCGGGCCGGCGGACGGCTTCGGTGCCTCGGCGGCGGTGCTGCTGGGCGATCTGTGCCTGGTCTGGTCCGACGAGCTGCTGCACGGTGCCGGGCTGACCGACGGGATGCTGCGCCGGGGCCGGCCGGTCTTCGACGAGATGCGCACCGAGGTCACCGTCGGGCAGTACCTGGATGTGCTCACCCAGTTCACCGGCGACACCTCGGTGCACCGGGCCACCCAGGTGGCCCGGCTCAAGTCGGCAAAGTACACCGTGGAGCGGCCGCTGTTGCTGGGCGCGGTGTTGGCCGACGCGCCGGCCGCCGTCGCCGCCGGCTACTCCGGGTACGGGCTGCCGCTCGGGGAGGCGTTCCAGCTGCGCGACGACGTACTCGGGGTGTTCGGTGACCCGGCGCTCACCGGCAAGCCGGCCGGCGACGACCTACGGGAGGGCAAACGCACCTTCCTGGTGGCGTCGGCGTACCGGACGACGTCGCCGGCCGGCCGGGCGTTGCTGGACGACCGGCTCGGTGACCCGGTGCTCGACGCCGACGGGGTCGAGCGGCTGCGCGAGGTGATCGTGGCCAGTGGCGCGTTGGCCGTCACCGAGGCGCGGATCACCGAGCTGACCGAGCGGGCGTTGGCCGCGCTGGGGCCGGTGCCGGTCGAGCCCGAGGCCGGGCAGGTGCTCCGGGAGCTGGCGGTGGCGGCGACCACCCGCACCGGCTGACCGCCGCCGACCCCAGAACGGCTCAGCTCAGCCGGTAACTGTTGGCAAAGTTGTTCGGGCTGCACTCGTTGAGCCGGCTGACCACCAGATCGTAGGTGTACCCGGACGGCACCGAGCAGGCGTGGGTGCCGTCCAGGTTCTGCCCGACCGTCCAGCTGAGGCGGTCGCGGCGGTCCGGTTGGCGGCGTCGCGGGCGGTCACCGTCACGCTGTACGTCCGGACGGTCGTCGGCGTTCCCGAGATCAGCCCGGTCGAGGAGTTGATGGACAGCCCGGCCGGCAGCCCGGTCGCCGACCAGGTGTACGGCGCGGTACCGCCGGAGGCGGTCATCCGCAGGCTGACCGCGACACCCCGCAGGGTGTTCTGGGCGCCCGGGTTGTCGACGGCCGGCATGCCCGGCGTACCGCCGCCGGTGTTGACGAACAGCAGCCGGTTCGGCGAGCCGCTTCCCGCGTTGGTGATCTTGTTGGGGTGGCGACGGTGGACATCGCGGTCGCGACCTGGGCAGGGGTCAGGTTGACGGTGATCGCCTGGCTGACCCGGGCCGGGGTGAAGTTGCAGGCGTTGGAGCTGGGGTTGCCGGAGGTGATCGCGTAGACCCACGCCGTCGGCGATGGAGTTGCGTACCGCGTTCTCCAGGGTGGTGTTGCTGCCCTGGCCGCCCAGGCTCATGTTGGCCACCGCCGGACCAGAGGTGTGGTTGCCGGTCACCCAGTCGACCCCGGCCGTCACCGCGGCGAACGAGCCGCTGCCGGCGCAGTCGAGCACCTTCACGGCGACCAGGCGGACCGCCTTGGCGACCCCGTACGAGGTGCCACCGACGGTGCCGGCGGAATGGGCGCCGTGTCCGTTGCAGTCGGGGTTGCTGCCGCCCACCGTGTTGACACCCCAGACCGCCCGGCCACCGAAGTCGCTGTGCGTGGTGCGGATGCCGGTGTCGATGATGTACGCGGTGACGCCGGACGCGGTGTTCGGGTAGTCAGTTTCCGGTCAATGCTCGTCTCCGGGGGCGGCGGCGGACTGGCGCGCCCGGCGCCGCCGCAGCCGGGCGAGCAGCCAGTCGCCCTCGCCGGCGACCGGGGCGCGCTGCACGCCGCGTCGCCCCAGCCACACCCACACCGAGAGGGTGAACAGCACCATCGCGAAGCCGAACAGCAGATCCTCGACCGGCGCGTACGCGATCCGCAGCCCGACGGTGGCGGCCGGGTCGTAGCGCACGATGTGGCGGCCGGTCAGGATCCCGTTGGAGAGCAACTGGAAGCCGACGATGATCGGGTAGGTCGCCCAGAAGACCGCCCGCAGCACCAGCCGGGTGCGCAGCACCACGAGGTCGACCAGGACGGCGGCCACCACCCCGAGCAGCGCGGCGACGGTGTAGCTCACCGGACTCGCCGCCGGCCGGCATCGGCCTCGTCGCCCGCCGACCAGCGGTCGTCGGGGCGGCGTAGGCGGCCGGACGGGGTACGCACCGCGCGGACCGCCTCGAATCCCAGCACCGTGCAGATCGGCACGACCATGAAGAACAGCAGCTCGTCCAGTGGCAACCGGCCTGGCAGCAGCACCCCGGTCGTCTGGGCGGGGTCGAAACTCCAGTGTCCGGCGGCGATCGCGGCCAGGTCCCAGGCGACGAAGACCACCACCACCGCCAGCAGAGTCAGGGACAGCCGACGCCACCGGCGGAGCACGTTGACCCGCAGCACCGGCTCCAGCCAGATCGCGGCGAACAGACAGCCGGCCAGCACCGCCAGGTAGCTGAGCTGACCCATGCCGGTCAGAAACCCTCGGCCTGTGCCCGACGTTTCACCTCGCGAGCGCGGTCCCCACCCAGCGCAGTCGCGGGCGTGCCGGGCAGCGAGTCGTCCGGCCGGTACAGCCAGCCCAGCATCTCCTCGTCGGAGAAGCCGGCGTCGTGCAGCAGGGTCAGGATGCCGGGCAGGTGTTTGCGTACGGTGTGGTTGGCCACCAGTTCGGCCGGCACCCGGCGGACCCCGTCGCGCCGGACGGCGAGCAGCTCCCGGTCCCGGACCATCTGGTGGACCTTGCTGATCGTCACGTCGAGGCGTTCGGCGACATCGGGCAGGGTCAGCCAACCGGCCGGCTCCCCGGCGGTCACCGGCCCGGACCCGCCGGGGGCCGGCGGCGCTGGTGTCGAGGCGGGATCTGTCACGTCACCACCCTGCCACGCACCGGCCCCGCCGGCACCACTGACCCCGTCCTTACGCGCCAGGTGAGCCCGTACCGGTTGCGCCCCGACGGGTTCGCCGTTCGGCGGGCCTGGGCGGGTTGCCAGTTGGTTGCGGTGCGCTGCCGGCAGGTAACGGTTTGGCCCGGTTCGGCGGACCCGGCCTGATCGGAGTTCTGCCCTCCCCCTGCGGCCGCATAGACTGCCTGCCGATGGACACACAGGTCGCCGACTCGCTGCTGGGCTCGTTGATCGACGGGCGGTACCGGATCCGTGCCCGGGTGGCGCAGGGTGGCATGGCGACCGTGTACACGGCGACCGACGAACGGCTCGAGCGCACCGTCGCGCTGAAGATCATCCATCCGACCCAGCTCAACGACGTGCAGGGCCGCGATGCCGGGTTCCTCGACCGGTTCACCGACGAGGCCAAGACCATCGCCCGGCTGACCCACCCCAACGTGGTCGCCGTCTACGACCAGGGCACCCACCTCGGGCTGCCGTACCTGGTGATGGAGTACGTCCGGGGCCGGACGCTGCGCGACGTGCTGGCCGAGCGACGGCGGCTCAACCCGGGCGAGGCGCTGGCGATCCTGGAGCAGATGCTGGCAGCGATCGGTGCCGCCCACCGGGCCGGCCTGGTGCACCGTGACGTCAAACCCGAGAACGTGCTGGTCGCCGAGGCGCCGACCGGCGGCGCCGGGAACCTGATCGACAGCGTCGTGAAGGTCGCCGATTTCGGCCTGGCCCAGGCAGTGCAGGCCAGCGCCGAGGCCGGCGGCGGTCAACTGATGGCCACCGTGGAGTACGTGGCACCGGAGCTCGTCACCCAGGGCCGGGCCGATCCGCGTACCGACGTCTACTCGGCGGGCATCGTGCTGTTCGAGATGCTCACCGGTCGGGTGCCCTACGACGGCGACCGCCCGGCGGAGGTCGCCTGGCAGCACGTCGACCAGGACGTGCCACCGCCGTCGCAGTCGGTGCCGGGTGTCCCGGCGATGGTCGACGACCTGGTCGTCCGGGCCACCCGCCGGGATCCGGGTGAACGCCCCACCGACGCCGGAGCGCTGCTGTCCGACGTCCAGGTGGTCCGCGACGATCTCGGCAACGCGAGCGCCAATACGGCGGTGCTGCGCCAACTGGCGCAGCCCACGATGGCGGTCTCGCCGGTACCGGAGGCCGAGCGCCCGTCCTGGGCCCGACTGCCGGAGCCGAAGGACCGACGGGACCGGTCGGCACCGCGCCGCCGGGCCGCCTCCAGCACCGTGGTCCGCTCCGCCGCCGCCGGTGGGCCACCGGTGATGGCCAGCGGCGGGGCCGACCCGGCTCCCGGCCGGCGGCGCAGCACCAAGCGGAGCCGGACGAAGAGCACCGAGCAGCCCGGCGGCGCAGGCCTGGGCGGGTTGCGGGACCGGCTGGTGGAGAACCCCCGGGCCCGGCTGGCGGCGATCGCCGGGGCGCTGGTGTTCCTGCTGCTACTCGGGGTCGGCGGCTGGTGGCTCGGGGCCGGCCGGTACACCGTCGCGCCCAGCATGGTCGGCCTCGACCAGGCGCAGGCGCAGGCGCTGGCCGCGCAGCGCGGCCTCACGATCAGCATCGCCGACCCCCGGCACGACGAGAACGTCGCCCGGGATCTGGTGCTGGCCCAGGATCCGCCCAGCAACGGCCGGATCGTCCGCGGCGGCGAGATCACCCTGACCTTCTCCCTCGGCCCGGAGCGCTACGAGGTGCCGGACGTGGTCGGCAAGACGCTCGACCTGGCCCGGGTCGACCTGGAGAAGGCTCAGCTGGTGTTGGAGCAGGCGGCTGACCGGTACGACGACAACCTGCCCGCCGGTGTGGTGGCCGCCGTCGACCCGCCGGTCGGCACCGAGGTGCAGGCCGGCGATGTGGTGAAGGTGACGGTCAGCAAGGGCCGGGCCCCGATCACCGTGCCCAACGTGGTGGGGCTCAACGTCGACGAGGCACGCCGGATGCTGGCGGAGCTCAAGCTCGAGCCGCTAGTCGCCTCCGAGGAGTCGGACAAGCCAAAGGACCAGGTCATCGGTCAGGAGCCGGCGGACGGCGCCGGGGTGGAAGAGGGTACGGAGATCAAGCTCAGGGTGAGCGAGGGCCCGCCAGCGGTCGTCGTGCCGAGGATGATCGACCGGCCCTGTCAGGAGGCGCTGGCCGAGCTGCAGGGCCTGGGCTTCCCGGTCCGGGTCGACTTCAACCCCAACGGCACGGTCCGCTACCAGAGCCCCAACGACGGGTCCGAGGTGCCGCCGGGAACCGAGATCGTGATCGGCTGTCTCTGAGATGCCGGTTGACGGTTCCGCCGGGCACCGGCCGGTCGGCTCGCACACGCCCACCTCGGGCGGATTGGCCCGAGCCGCGCTGCCGTACGCCGCCGCGGCCGGCTCCGAGGTGGTGCAGGTGTACGTCGGCAACTCGCGCGGCTGGGCGATGCCCGACGGCGACCCGGCGCAGGACGTGGCGTTCCGCGACGGCTGCGCCGAGCGTGGGCTGCGCGCGTACATCCACGCCTCGCTGCTGGTGAACCTCGGCTCGCCGACCGCCGCCACGGTGGAACGCTCCGCCGCGACCCTGGCGCACGCGCTGCGCCGGGGCCGGGCGATCGGCGCTGAGGCGGTCGTCTTCCACGCCGGCAGCTCCGTCGACGACGGCTACGCCGACACCGCGATGCGTCAGGTACGCGAAGCGCTGCTGCCGTTGCTGGACGCCGCCGACGCCGCCAACGGGCCGATGCTGCTGGTGGAGCCGAGCGCCGGCGGCGGACGGTCGCTGGCGTCGCGGGTGGAGCATCTGCGGCCGTACCTCGCCGCAGTGGACTGGCATCCCCGGATGGGAGTCTGCTTCGACACCTGCCACGCGTGGGCCGCCGGGCACGACGTGGCCAGCCCGGGTGGCATGACGGCGACGATCAACGCGCTGGTCAACGCCGTCGGGGCGGACCGGCTGCGGCTGGTGCACGCCAACGACTCCCGCGACGGTTGCGGATCCACCCGGGACCGGCACGAGACGATCGGCGCGGGCATGATCGGCGAGGCGGCGTTCGCCGAGTTGATGCGGCATTCAGCCACCGCCGGCGTGCCGGTGCTGGTGGAGACGCCGAGCGAGAAGCACGTCGGGCATGCCGCCGACATCGCCACGCTGCGTCGCCTGGCCGAGGCGGCGACTGTGCGCTAGCGGCGCAGAATGGCGCCGAGCACCTCGCCCGCCCGGTCCACCGCCGCGTCGTCGACGTCCAGGTGGGTGACCAGCCGGGCGGCGGTCGGCCCGACCACCGACACCAGCACCCCGTCGGCCCGGGCCGCCTCGGCCAGCGCCGGGGCGGTCAGCGGGGTCTTGGTCAGGTCGAGACCGACGATGTTGCTGCGCACCTGGTCCGAGCGCACCACACCGTACGGCTCCAACGCCTGCGCCAGCCGGGCCGCCCGCACATGGTCGTCGGCGAGCCGGTCCACATGGTGCGCCAGGGCGTACCGCCCGGCGGCGGCGAGCACTCCGGCCTGGCGCATCCCGCCGCCCATCCGTTTACGCAGGACGCGGGCGGCCGCGATCCGCTCGGCGCTGCCGACCAGCACCGAGCCGACCGGCGCGCCGAGCCCTTTGGACAGGCACACCGACAGGGTGTCGAACATCGCGCCGTAGTCGGCCAACGGCACACTGTCGGCGATGTGCGCGTGCCAGATCCGGGCACCGTCGCAGTGCAGCGCCACCCCGGCGTCGGCGGTGACCGCCCGCAGCCCACGCAGCACGTCCAGCCCGATGATCTGCCCGCCGGAGCGGTTGTGGGTCTGCTCGACGGCGACCGCCCGGGTCGGCACCGCGCCGTACCCGGCCGGCCGGATCATCGCCGCGACCAGGTCCGGGTCCGGGTCACCGCCGGCGGCCGGCCAGGTCCGTGAGGAGATCCCACCGTACGCCGCCGCGGCCCCGACCTCGTAGGTGACCACGTGTGCGTCGGCGTCGCAGAGCAACTCGCCGCCGGGCGGCACCAGGGTCTGCAGGGCGACCTGGTTGGCCATCGAACCGGTCGGAGCGAACAGCGCCGCCTCGTGGCCGAACAGCGCGGCGACCTCGGATTCCAGCGCGTTGACCGTCGGGTCCTCGCCGTACACGTCGTCGCCGACCTCGGCCGCGGCCATCGCCGCCCGCATCCCCGGCGTCGGTCGGGTGACGGTGTCCGACCGCAGATCGACCACCGGCCGGACGGCGCTGCCGGCCGGCGCCGGCTCAGCCACGGAGCATCTCCGCGACCAGGAAGGCCAGCTCCAGGGACTGCTGGGTGTTGAGCCGTGGGTCGCAGGCGGTCTCGTACCGGTCCGGCAGGTGGATGTCCTCGATCGCCTGGGCGCCGCCGAGGCACTCGGTGACGTCCTCGCCGGTCAGCTCGACGTGCAGACCGCCAGGGTGGGTCTGTAGGCCCCGGTGCACCTCGAAGTAGCCGAGCACCTCGTCGACGATGCGGTCGAAGTGGCGGGTCTTGTAGCCGTTGGACGACTCGTGGGTGTTGCCGTGCATCGGGTCGCACTGCCACACCACCCGGGCGCCGGCGGCGGTGACCTTCTCGACGATCGGCGGCAACGCGTCGCGGACCTTGTGGTTGCCCATCCGGCTGATCAGCGTGAGCCGGCCGGGAATGTTGTCGGGGTTGAGCTTCTCGCACAGCTCGATGGCCTGCTCGGGACTGGTGCCCGGGCCGAGCTTGACCCCGATCGGATTGGCGATGCGGGAAATGAAGTCGATGTGCGCACCGTCGATCTGCCGGGTCCGCTCGCCGACCCACAGGAAGTGCCCGGACAGTCCGTAGGGGCGGTCACCGGAGATCCGGGTCAGCGCCCGGTCGTACTCCAGCGCGAGCGCCTCGTGTGAGCAGTAGAGGGTGACGGTCCGCAACGCCTCGTCGTCGGTCATTCCGCAGGCCTGAATGAACGCCAGCGCCCGGTCGATCTCCCGGGCGATCGCCTCGTAGCGTTCGCCGGCCGGGGACCGCTTGACGAACCCCTTGTTCCAGTCGTGCACCGCGTGCAGGTCAGCCAGCCCACCGGCGAGGTAGGCGCGGAGCATGTTCATCGCGGCGGCGGAGTTGGCGTACGCCCGGATCATCCGCTGCGGGTCGGCGACCCGGGCCTGCGCCGTGGTGTCCAGCGAGTTGATCATGTCGCCGCGGTAGGCGGGCAACCCGAGCGCGTCGGTCGGCGACGAGCGGGGCTTGGTGTACTGACCGGCGACCCGGGCCACCTTGACCACCGGCAGCGACGCGCCGTACGTCAGCACCACCGCCATCTGCAGGATGGTGCGGGCGTTGGCCAGCAGATGGCTCTCGGTGTTGTCGGTGAAGGTCTCGGCGCAGTCGCCGCCCTGCAGCAGGAAGGCCTTGCCGTCACAGACCAGCGCCAGCCGCTCCCGCAACTGGTCGACCTCGTACGGGGCGACCACCGACGGGACGTTGCCCAGCACCTGGCACACCTCGTCGACGACGGCCGGATCCGGCCAGGGCGGCGTCTGCGCCCGGGGCAGGCCGCGCCACCGGTCCAGCCCGAACGCCTCGTCCTCGGCCGAGTCGGCGGCGGGACGGCTGGTCTGCAGGCTCGGGTGCCCGACCGACGGATAGCTCAGCTGATGCCATTCTTGGCCCATGGCCAAAGCCTAGTCCGGCGGCGCGGCGGCGGACCCGCCGGCCGGGGCGGTACCCGGCGCACCTGCCGGAGCGGCATCGACGTCGACGTCAACGTCACCCGGACCGGTGTCGCCGGGCTGGTCTGGCGTCGCGGTCTCGTCGTGGATGCACCAGCCGCCGTCGCCGCTGCCGGCCGGCGTCACCGTGAACACGAGACTGACCCGGAGCGTGGTGGATCCGACGGCAGCGGCGACAGTGGTGGTGACCTCGTGGCCGACCGGGACCGGCTGGGAAGCCACGATCTCCGCCCGCTCCACCAGCAACGACTCGGCGAAGTCGCCGTTGGGGCCGGTGGCGCTCGCGTCAAAGATCTCCTGCGTCGCGGCGCAGAGCTGGGCGCGCCCTTTGTCGAGGTCCTTGGCGACCATCGCGTCGAGGTAGTCCTGCACGAGCCGCCGGGACTCTTCGGCACCAACGGGCACGTCCGTCCCGGTCGGCTCCGGTTGCGGCTCCGGGTCGCCGGTGCAGCCGGTGGCCGTCATCGTCAGCAGGGCCACGACGCCGACGGCCACGCTGCGGCCCGGTACCGCCCGGGTCCGCATCCGTAGCGCGCTGGTCCGCATCCCGTTCCTCCCGTACCGCTGGCCGCCGTCGCCCCTGGCCCGCTATCGCGGCAGGCCGCCATCACCAGGCGCTGAGTCTACGACCGGGCTGGCAGTAACTGATCTGTCGAGGGATTGACATGCCGTCGACACAGTCGTAGCTTCCTTGTCGAATCGCTTCGTCGAAGCGTTTCGACAACCGAAGTCGGCTCCCTCCACCGATCAGCCGCGTTCGAGACCCCGCCGCCAGCGGGCAGCCTCACCGCGGTCCGTGACCTTCACCCGACCCCTGTCCCCGTGGCGGCGCCTGCACCGCGCCGCCCCTGCGGCACACCCGCGAGGAGGCTGGAAATGATGTTCCGTCGACAGCGAACAAACACCCGCACCCTGATAGCCGCCGTACTCACCGCCACCGCCCTGACCCTGTCGGCCTGCGGTGCCGATACCGACGACAGCGGCGACGGCAGCACCCTGCGCCTGTGGCACTACGAAGGCGCCAACAGCGCCATGGGCATCGCCTGGGCCGAAGCCATCAAGCAGTTCGAGGCCAGCCATCCCGGCGTCACCGTGGTCTACGAGGAGAAGGGCTTCGAGCAGATCCGGCAGAACGCCGGCATGATCCTCAACTCCGACCAGGGACCGGACATCCTGGAGTACAACAAGGGCAACGCGACCGCCGGTCTGCTGTCAAAGCAAGGGCTGCTCACCGACCTCAGCGACGTGGTAGCCGAACGCGGCTGGGACGAGATGATCTCGCCGAGCGTCGCCACCACCTGCCGGTACGACGGCAACGGGGTGATGGGTGGCGACACCTGGTACGGCATCCCCAACTACGGCGAATTCGTGATGGTCTACTACAACAAGGACATGTTCGCCGAGTACGACCTGCCGGTGCCCACCACCTTCGCCGAGTTCGAAGGCGTACTGGACACCTTCGTCGACAACGGCGTCACCCCGATCTCGGTCGGCGGCGCCGAGTACCCCGCCCAGCAGATCCTCTACGAGTTGGCGTTGACCCAGGCCGACCGGTCCTTCGTCGACGACTTCCAGCTCTATGCCAACCCGGTCGACTTCCACGGTCCGGAGTTCAACTACGCGGCCAACACGTTCGCCGAGTGGGTCGACAAGGGCTACATCGGCGCCGACTCCGCCGGCATCAAGGCCGAGGACATGGGCGTCGCCTTCACCCAGGGCAGCTTCCCGATCATGATCTCCGGCAGTTGGTGGTACGGCCGGATGAGCGACGAGATCACCGACTTCGAGTGGGGCACCTTCCTCTTCCCCGGCAGCGACCTGCACCCCGGCTCCGGCGGAAACATCTGGGTGGTGCCGAGCAACGCCAAGAACAAGGACCTCGCCTACGACTTCATCGACATCACCATGCAGCCGGACATCCAGAACCTGCTCGGCGACTCCGGCGGGGTGCCGCTGGCCGCGGACCCAGCCGCGATCACCAACCCGAAGGCCAAGGAGCTGATCGAGAACTTCAACACGCTCAACGACTCCGACGGGCTGGCCTTCTACCCGGACTGGCCGGCACCGGGCTACTACGACGTGCTGGTCGCCGGGGTCCAGCAGCTGATCAACGGCAGCAAGTCGCCGGACGAGGTGCTCGACGAGATCGCCAAACCGTACAACGACAACCTGGCCAGCATCGGCGAGTGAGCGACGACCGTGCGCCGGGGACGCCGGTCCCCGGCGCACGGTCCGCTCCGGGAGGTTCCATGGCTAAGTTGCTCACCCGCCCCCACCCCCGTACCCGCGCCGGCGCGGACGCCCGGAAAGCGGACTACGGATACGTAGCCTTCCTGCTCCCCGGGGTCGTGCTGTTCCTCGCCGTGATCGTCGTGCCACTGCTGATGAACATCGGGATCAGCTTCACCCGGTGGTCTGGCGTCGGGACGCCGGAGTGGATCGGGTTCGACAACTACGACCGGTTGCTGCACGACACCAACTTCTGGATCTCGTTCCGCAACATCGGCTTCATCATCCTCGCGATGGCGGTGCTGCCGACGCTGCTCGGCCTGTTTCTCGCCGCGGTCCTGTTCGACTACGTGGCCAAGCGGATCGGCCCGCGGACGGCGAGCGTGTTCCGCTCCGGGCTGTACCTGCCGCAGGTGCTGCCGGTCGCGGTGACCGGCATCGTCTGGGGCTGGATCCTGCACCCCAGCTACGGTGCGCTGAACTCGATCCTGGACCGTGTCGGTCTGGGTGCCCTCGCCCAGAACTGGCTCGGTGACCCGGCGTACGCCCTGCTCAGCGTCATGGCGGTGATGGTCTGGTTCCAGCTCGGCTACCCGGTCGTGATGTTCATGGCCGGTCTGCAACGGGTCGATCCGGAACTCTACGAGGCGGCCGACCTCGACGGCGCCGGCTGGTTCCAGCGGTTCACCCGGATCGCGGTGCATCAGATCAAGCCGGAGATCTACGTCGTGCTGGTCACCACGACCATCGCCGCGCTGAAGATCTTCGGGCAGATCTTCGTGCTGACCCGGGGCGGCCCAGGCAACGCCACCCTGGTGCCGTCGTACTTCGCCTACCAGAACTTCTTCGAGAAGGCCGATGCCGGGTACGGCTCGGCGATCGCCACCGTCCTGACCGCCATCATCGTCGTGCTGACCTACCTGTTCCTGCGGATCCAGACCCGCGACGAGCGCCTGGAAGGGAGCTGAGATGGTCGCCACCACCCCACCCGCCCAGCGCGGCCGGCCCGGCCGGCTGACCGCCTCGACCGTCCTGATCGGCCTGACCGTGCTCACCCTGCTGGTGCTGGCACCGTTCCTGGTCGTAGCACTCAACGCGGTCAAGGCACCGGCCGAGTACGCCGCCAACGGTCCGCTCTCGCTACCCGGCGAGCTCTACCTGCGCGGCATCGTCGACTTCTGGTTCCGGGTCGACTTCGGCGAAAAACTGTGGAACAGCTTCCTGATCAGCGCCACGGTCGCCGTACTCGCGGTACTGATCTCGGTGCTCAACGCGTACGCGATCGGCATCGGTCGGATGCGGGGTCGGATCGCGTTCCTGATGTTCTTCCTACTGGCCAACCTGCTGCCGCAGGAGGCGCTGGTCTACCCGCTCTACTATTTGTCCAAACAGGTCGGACTCTACAACAGCCGGATCGCCGTCATCATCATCTTCACCGCGATCCAGGCGGCGTTCGGCACCTACCTGCTCTCCTCGGTGTTTCGCGACTTCCCGCGGCAGTTGCTGGAGGCCGCGGCGATCGACGGGGCGGGCAAGTGGCGGGTGCTGTGGAAAGTAGTCGTTCCGACCAGCTGGCCCACCCTGTCGGTGTTGTTCACCTTCTTCTTCATCTGGACCTGGAACGAGTTCTTCCTGCCGCTGATCTTCCTGATCTCCAACGACAAGCAGACGGTGCCGGTGGCGCTCGGCGTCCTGCAGGGAGACCGGATGATGGACGCCACCACCACCAGCGCGTCGGCGCTGCTCGGCATCGTGCCGGCGGTGCTGTTCTTCCTCATCTTCCAGCGCACCCTGACCCGGGGTGTGCTGGCCGGCGCGGTCAAGTAGGACCTGACCCGAGAGAGGGTTCGATGAAATTCAGCAACGGATACTGGCGGATGCGTGACGGCGTACAGCCGCTCTATCCCGCGCAGGTGCACGACGTCGAGGTCGAGCCGGCGGCGTTGACCGTGTACGCCCCGACCCGGCGGATCACCGGTCGCGGCGACACCCTCAACCAGCCGCTGCTCACCGTACGCTGCACCTCCCCCGCCCCAGACGTGATATCCGTCCAGGTGGGGCACTTCCTCGGCCGGCGGCCCCGGCATCCGGACTTCGCCCTGGCCACCGAGCCGGACACCGACGTCCAGGTAACCGACGGCGCCGAGCACGCCTGCATCACCTCGGGTGGGCTGACCGCCCGGTTCGCCCGGGGCGACGGCTGGCGGCTGGAGTTCGTGGCCGCCGACCGAGTGCTCACCGGCAGCGGCTACAAGAGCATGGCCGCGCTGGACACCGACGACGGGTCGTACATGCGGGAACAGCTCAGCCTCGGCGTCGGCGAGACGGTGTACGGACTCGGCGAGCGGTTCGGCCCGCTGGTCCGCAACGGCCAGGTGGTCGACATCTGGCAGGAGGACGGCGGCACCAGCAGCGAGCAGGCGTACAAGAACGTCCCGTTCTATCTCACCACCGGCGGGTACGGGGTGTTCGTCAACCATCCCGGGCTGGTCTCGTTCGAGGTCGGCTCCGAGGTGGTCTCCCGGGTGTCGTTCAGCGTCGCCGGGCAAAGCCTGGAGTACCTGGTCATCTACGGCCCGACGCCGCACGAGATCCTGCGCAAGTACACCGCCCTGACCGGCCGTCCGGCCCTGCCGCCGGCCTGGTCGTTCGGGCTGTGGCTGAGCACCTCGTTCACCACCTCCTACGACGAGCAGACGGTCAGCTCGTTCATCGACACCATGGCGGAGCTGGAGCTGCCGCTGTCGGTGTTCCACTTCGACTGTTTCTGGATGCGCGAGTTCCACTGGTCGAACTTCGAATGGGATCCGCAGGTTTTTCCCGAACCCGAGCTGATGTTGGAGCGGCTACGCAAGCGGGACCTGAAGGTCTGCGTATGGATCAACCCGTACATCGCGCAGCGGTCGGCGCTGTTCGCCGAGGGGGCGGCGCGGGGCTACCTGGTTCGGACCGCCGACGGCGACGTCTGGCAGTGTGACCTCTGGCAGGCCGGGATGGGTCTGGTCGACTTCACCAACCCGGACGCCCGACGCTGGTACGCCGACAAGTTGCGGGCGTTGCTGGACATGGGCGTCGACGCGTTCAAGACCGATTTCGGGGAGCGGATCCCGACCGACGTCATCTGGCACGACGGCGCCGACCCGGAACGGATGCACAACTACTACACGCACCTGTACAACCAGACGGTGTTCGACCTGCTCCGGGAGCACCGCGGCGAGGGCGAGGCGGTGCTGTTCGCCCGGTCGGCGACCGCTGGCGGGCAGCAGTTCCCGGTGCACTGGGGCGGTGACTGCGAATCCACCTTCGAGTCGATGGCGGAGAGCCTGCGCGGCGGCTTGTCGCTGGCGATGTCCGGGTTCGGCTTCTGGAGCCACGACATCGGCGGTTTCGAGGGCCGGCCGGCACCGGAGGTGTTCAAGCGCTGGATCCCGTTCGGGCTGCTCTCCTCACACAGCCGGTTACACGGCAGCCAGACCTACCGGGTGCCGTGGACGTTCGACGAAGAGGCGGTCGACGTGCTGCGGATCTTCACCCGGCTCAAGGCGCGGCTGATGCCGTACCTGTTCGGGCAGGCGGTACTGGCCCACTCCGACGGGATCCCGGTGATGCGTCCGCTGGTCGCCGACTTCCCGGACGACCCGGCGGTGACCCACCTGGAGCGGCAGTACCTGCTCGGGGACAGCCTGCTGGTGGCGCCGGTGTTCCGGGCCGACGGGCAGGTCGACCTCTACCTTCCGGCCGGCACCTGGACCCACCTGCAGACCGGGGAGGAGATCACCGGCCCGGGCTGGGTGCGCCGGACGGTCGGGTTCGACCAGGTGCCGGTGCTGGTCCGCCCCGGCACGGTGCTGCCGCTCGGGGCGAACGCGGACCGACCGGACTACTCGTACGCCGACGGGGTGACCCTGGCGGTGTACCAGCTCGCCGACGGGCAGCAGGTGCAGGTTTCGGTGCCGGCGCTCGACGGGTCCGAGGCCGCCAGGTTCGTGGTCGCCCGGCACGGCACGACGGTCACTGCTGACCGGGTCGCTGGGTCGGCCCTGCCGTGGCGGGTGCAGCTGGTCGGCCACGGCGAGGTCTGGGAGGTGGCCGCCGACATCAGCCGGTGGCAGGGGGAGCTGACCGACCGGTAGCCGGGTTGGCCGCCCGGCCGCCCGCCGGGTCGGCTGCCGCCCCGGCGGTGAGGGCGGCGGCGACCGAGGCGGCCAGCCGGGCGACGTAGCCGCGTGGCAGCGGGGTACGGGCCACCGCGAGCCGCCAGTAGAGCGGGCCGACCATCAGGTCGACGACGAAGTCGGGATCGGTGTCGGCGGGCAGTTCGCCCCGCCGCACCGCCCGGTTCGTCACCAGGCTGCCGATCCCCCGCTGGTTGTCCCGCAGGGCTGCCTGCAGGGTCTGGGCGATCGCCGGGTTGCGGGCCGCCTCGGCGAGCAGGTCCGGCACGATCTGCCCGGCCAACGGATGACGCAACGCCCGGGCCGCGATGGTCAGCACCAGCTCGAGGTCACCGCGCAAGCTACCGGTGTCCGGCACGGCGGTCACCCCGAGGGCGACCTCGGAGACGATCCCGATGACCATCTCCAGTTTCGAACCCCACCGCCGGTAGACAGCGGTTTTGCCGACCCCGGCCCGACGGGCCACTGCTTCGATCGACATCCTGCCATAGCCGACTGCGGCCAGTTCCTGCAACGCGGCAGCCCGGATCGCCTGCGTCACATCCTCCCGCAGTACCGCCGCGCCCGCCGGCGGTCGCTTTCCGTCGCCCTGCATTCGAGCCAGTGTAACCGCACGACGATACGGTTGCGTATCGTCGTTGCCTCCCCTACCGTTTCCGTCAGGACGCGACGGTATCGTTCCGTGCCATCGGACATGAAAGGTGAGGAGCCGGGCATGAACCGGCTTCACCGGTCCGGCACCACCCGTGCCAGCGGGTCGCGCGGCACCGTCGTCGCGGCGTCCGGGACGAGAGGTACCCGTCGGAGAGGGGCGCGGGTGTGCACGAGCGGCAGCGTTGGCTGATGGAAGGACAGATCGGATGCGGCAGCCAACCAGTGGCACGACCGTGACGCTGGAACCGGACAGCGGGCCCACCCTCGCCGAGCTGGCCCGACAACACGGCCTGGCGGTGAGCGGTGCCCGCCCGTCGCTGGGTGCCTACGTCAAGCAGTTGTGGTCGCGGCGGCACTTCATCTGGGCGTACTCCAACGCCCGGCTGATCGCCATGTACACCAACGCCCGGCTGGGCCAGATCTGGCAGGTGATCACCCCGCTGGCCAACGCCGGGGTGTACTTCCTGGTCTTCGGACTGCTGCTGGGCACCGACCGCGGCATCGACAACTACATCGCGTACCTCTGCACCGGGATCTTCATCTTCACCTTCACCCAGCAGGCGGTGACCACCTCGGCCCGGTCGATCGGCGACAACATGAATCTGATCCGGGCGGTGCACTTCCCCCGGGCCAGCCTGCCCTTGACCTCGGTGCTGGTGCAGTTGCAGCAACTCGCCCCGTCGATGACCGTGCTGGCGGTCATCATGCTGGCCACCGGTGAGGGGATCGACTTCAGCTGGCTGCTGCTGATCCCGGCGCTGCTGCTGCAGACGCTGTTCAGCGGCGGGCTGGCCATGATGGTGGCCCGCTGGGCGGCGCGCACCAGTGACCTCTCCCAACTGCTGCCGTTCGTGATGCGGACCTGGCTGTACTCATCCGGCGTGTTCTACAGCATCGACCGGTTTACCGGCGACCTGCCCGGCTGGGTGGTCACCGTGCTGCAGTTCAACCCGATGGCGGTCTACATCGACCTGGTCCGCTACGCGTTGATGGACTCGATGGGCAGCCCGCCCGGGTACCTGTGGCCGGCGGCCGGCGGTTGGGCCGTGCTGATGGGTGTGGTGGGCTTCATCTACTTCTGGCGTGCCGAGGAGGAGTACGGCCGTGGCTGACCTGCTGGACGCACCGGCTTCCGGGGCCGACACCCGGGTGCCCACCGTGATCGTCGACGACCTGCACGTCGTCTACCGGATCAACACCGGCGGCGGCGGGCGCAACAGCCCGGTCGCGGCGCTGCGGCGGATCGCGACCCGCAAGCAGGCCCCGACGGTACGCGAGGTGCACGCCATTCGCGGCGTCAGCTTCGTGGCGCACCGTGGCGAGGCGATCGGGTTGATCGGCAGCAACGGCTCCGGCAAGTCCACCCTGCTGCGGGCGGTGGCCGGCCTGCTGCCGCCGCGCCGGGGCAAGGTCTACACCCAGGGCCAGCCGTCCCTGCTCGGGGTGAACGCCGCCCTGATGAACGACCTGACCGGCGAGCGTAACGTCGTGCTCGGTTGCCTGGCGATGGGAATGAGCCCGGCGGAGGTGCGGGCGAAGTACGACGGGATCGTCCAGTTCTCCGGCATCAACGAACGGGACGATTTCGCGTCGCTGCCGATGCGGACCTACTCCTCGGGTATGGCGGCCCGACTGCGGTTCTCGATCGCCGCGGCGAAGAGCCACGATGTGCTGATGATCGACGAGGCGCTGGCCACCGGCGACGCCGCGTTCCAGCGGCGCAGCGAGGAACGGGTCCGTGAGCTGCGGGCCGAGGCCGGAACCGTCTTCCTGGTCAGCCACAGTAACAAGTCGATTCTGGACACCTGTGAGCGCAGTATCTGGCTGGAGTCCGGCGTGATCCGGATGGACGGGCCGAGCACCGAGGTAGTCAAGGCCTACCAGGAGTACGCCAACCGCAGGTGACCCGAGCCGGGTGTCCGGGTGCGGCGTACCCGCAGCCCCCGGACACCCGTGCGGGTGGTGGTTTCAGCTTCAGCCGAGACCGTTGCGGATCGCGGTGACCAGTTCGCCGTTGCCAGTGTCGCCGGACAACTCCCAGAAGAACGCCCCGCCGAGGCCCTGGCCCCTGGCGTAGTTCATCTTGCCGCCGATGGTCGCCGGGGTGTCGTAGCTCCACCAGTTGTTGCCGCACTTGGCGTACGCGGTGCCGCCGACGGTGCCGGTCGCCGGGCAGGTGTTCTTCAGCACCTTGTAGTCCTCGATGCCCTGCTCGTACGTGCCCGGTGCCGGACCGGTGGCGGTACCACCCGGAGCGCTCTGGCTGACGCCGGTCCAGCCCCGACCGTAGAAGCCGATGCCGAGCAGCAGCTTGTTCGCCGGGATGCCCTTGCTCTTCAGCTTCTGGATCGCCGCGTCCGACCAGAAGCCCTGCTGCGGGATTCCCGGGTACGAGGTCAGTGGCGAGTGTGGGGCGGTCGGTCCCTGCGCGTTGAAGGCGCCGAAATAGTCGTACGTCATCGGCATGATCCAGTTCAGGTCGCCGACCGCTCCGGCGTAGTCGGCCGCGTCGATCTTGCCGCCGTTGCCGCCGTCCGCGGTGATCGCTGCGGTCACCAGCGCGCTCGACCCGAACCGGTCACGCAGTGCCGAGATCAGGTTCCGGAACGCCGCAGGACCGCTGGAGTCGCAGGTCAGGCCACAGGCGTTGGGGTACTCCCAGTCGATGTCGATACCGTCGAACACGTCCGCCCAGCGTGGGTCCTCGACCAGGTTGTAGCAGGACTCGGCGAACGCGGCCGGGTTCTGCGCGGCCTGGGTGAAACCGCCGGACCAGGTCCAGCCGCCAAACGACCAAACTACCTTCAGGTGCGGGTACATCGCCTTGAGCTTGCGCAGCTGATTGAAGTTACCCCGCAACGGCTGGTCCCAGGTGTCGGCGACCCCGTCGACGCTGTCCGCGGCGGTGTACGCCTTCTCGTAATCGGCGTAGCTGTCCCCGATGGCACAGCGCCCACCGGCGGTGTTGCCGAAGGCGTACATGATGTGGGTCATCTTCGATGCCGACCCGCTCGTGTGGATGTTGCGCACGTGGTAATCGCGGGCGTAGACCCCCCACTGGGTGAAGTAGCCGACCACCTTCTGCCCACCGGGCGGCGGTGGCGGAGTCGTCGGCGGTGGCGTGGTGGGCGGCGCCGTCGTCGGGGGCGGCGCGGTGGTCGGGGGCGGCGCGGTGGTCGGGGCCGGGCCACCGGCACAGGAGACCCCGTTGATGGTGCAGTTCTGCGGTGCCCGGAATGCGCCGGTGCCGATGTAGCCCCAGCTGAACGAGGCTCCCGGCGCGAGGCCACCGGCCCAGCTCTTCTTCACCGCGGTGTACCGGTTACCGCTACGCGTCACGTCGGCGTCCCAGAAGCTGCTGATGGTGGTGCCGGCCGGCAGGTCGAACTCGATCCGCCAAGTGCCGACGGTGGCGTCGGAGCCGTTGGCGCCCGTCACCCGGACCTCGTGCCCGGTACCCCAGTCAGAGCTGGCGGCGAAGCTGGCGGAGATGGTGCCGGCGCCGAACGCCGCAGTGACCGGCACCGCCGCCGCAGCCGTCACCACGGCCAGCGCCCCGGCCAAGACGGCGCGGCGCAGTGATCTTCTCATCAGGCGTCCCCCCATTTGCTTAGGAAACTTTCCTTAAAGTGCATGAGACGCTACTCACACATCAACCAGTTCGTCAAGATGTCGATATCTCGATGGCTACGCGACCCCGGCCAGGCGTCGTCCGGCAGCACCGGGGAACCGCTCGGACGAACCCGGGCTCAGATCCGGCGGCGGCCGGAGAACCCACACTCCAGGCGGTGGTACCAGCGGATCTCGCCGTCGCCTTCCAGCCAGCACCACAGGACCGGACGGTCGTCCAGCTCGCCCGGGAAGTCGAGTAGCACCGGGGCGACGCCCTTGACCTGGATCTCCTGCTCGTTCAGCTCGTCAAGAATCCCGTAGATCCGCGCTTCCAGCCCTTTCACCTCGGCCAGACCGCCGTGCGGGCTGTCCGATCCGGCGGCCAGATCAGCCCGCAACTCAGCCAGGTCCGCGCGGAGTAGGACCAACTCGTCGATCCGTGGACGGAGGGTTGCCATCAGGTGGCGGGCCTGGGCGAGGGTGAACACGTTCGCCAGTATGGTCCATCACCACCCGTCGTGGGTCGACCGGTCGCCGGGAGGACTGCGGCCGACCGTCACGCGAGGCCGCTGACCCGGACGGCTGCCCCGGGCCGCCGCCGGTCGCCGTGCGCCGGCGGCGGCACTGGGCGCGTCGGCGGAACGCGCCCGGTAGCCGGCCGCAGGGGGGCAGCCAGGGCCGGCTGTCGACGTCGCCGCAGGGGAAGTCACGATACGACGCCGGTACGGCGGTCGCCCAGCGCCGGCGGACCTCGTTCCCGTCGAGCTACCTACGACCACCTATGTCGCAAACGGTAGCCACGCCGACACGTTCAGCGGAAGAGGCTGAGCGTGAATGAATACCTCAGCCCTGCTGCGCGGCCAGCTCCCGGGCGCGGTCGCGGGCCGCTTCGAGGGCGGCGAGCAGCGCCGCCCGAACCCCGTGGTTCTCCAGCTCACGGATGGCCGAGATGGTGGTGCCGGCCGGCGAGGTGACGGCCTCACGCAGCTTGACCGGATGCTCGCCGGAGTCCCGCAGCATCACCGCCGAACCGATCGCCGTCTGCACGATCAGGTCGTGCGCCACCTGGCGGGGCAGCCCGAGCAGGATTCCGGCGTCGATCATCGCCTCGACCAGTAGGTAGAAGTAGGCCGGGCCGGAGCCGGACAACGCGGTGACCGCGTCCTGCTGGGTCTCCGGCACCCGGATCGTGACACCGAGCGGCTGGAACATCTCCTCGGCGAGGGCAAGATGCTCGACGGTGGCATGCCGGCCGGCGGAGATGGCGGTCATCGCCTGATCCACCAGCGCCGGGGTGTTGGTCATCACCCGTACCACCGGGGTGCCGTCCGGTAGGCGGCGGGCGAAGAACTCGGTCGGCAGTCCCGCGCAGAGCGAGACGACCAGCTTGTCCGCCGGCACCTTGGGGCCGATCTGGTCCAGCAGGGTGGCGGCGTCCTGCGGCTTGACCGCCACGGCCAGCACCTCCGCCTCGGCCACCGCAGTGTGGTTGTCCACCACCGACACGCCGTAGCGCACCGCGATGTCCTCGGCCCGCTCCCGCCGCCGAGTCGTCGCCAGCAGTTGATCGGCCGGCCAGCCGGCCCGCAACAGGCCGGAGAGGACCAGCTCGCCGATCTTGCCGGCGCCGATCACGGCTACCTTGTGCGCGCCGGGAGGCATCCGTGCGTCATCCTCTCTCGAACCGAACCAAACCGACCAGGACCGGTGACCGACCAGGACCGAAACGCGACGGACCGGACCGTGACGGACCGGGCGGAGCAGCGCCCTGGCGGGAGCCGCTCATCCCGGCCCGGACCCGGTGGTCAGCTGCCGAAGAAGACCTCGGCCTCGGTGTAGCGCTCCAGCGGGACGGTCTTGAGCTCCCGGGTCGCCTCGGCCAGCGGCACCCGGACGATGTCGGTGCCCCGGATACCGACCATCTTGCCCCAGTCGCCGTCGTTGGCGGCGTCGATGGCGTGCAGGCCGAGCCGGGTGGCGAGCACCCGGTCGAAGGCGGTGGGGGTGCCGCCACGCTGGATGTGACCCAGCACGACGGTCCGGGCCTCCTTGCCCGTCTTGGCCTCCAGCTGCTCGGCGAGCCACTGGCCGATGCCGCCGAGCCGGACGTGGCCGAAGGAGTCGAGTTCCTTGTTCTGCAGAACCATCTGGCCCTCCATCGGGTGGGCCCCCTCGGCGACCACCACGATCGGGGCGTACTGCTTCTGGAACCGCTTCTCGACGTAGGTGGCGACCTGCTCGACGTCGAACTCGCGCTCCGGCAGCAGGATCACGTTCGCCCCACCGGCGAGTCCGGCGTGCAGCGCGATCCAGCCGGCGTGCCGGCCCATCACCTCGACCACCAGGGTGCGGTGGTGGCTCTCGGCAGTGGTGTGCAGCCGGTCGATGGCCTCCATCGCGATGTTGACCGCGGTGTCGAAGCCGAAGGTGTAGTCGGTGGCACCGAGGTCGTTGTCGATCGTCTTCGGCACGCCGACCACCTGCACGCCGAGTTCGTGCAGCTTGGTGGCGACACCGAGAGTGTCCTCGCCGCCGATCGCGACCAGGGCGTCCACGCCCTGGGACGCCAGGTTCTCCTTGATCCGCTCGACCCCGCCGTCGATTTTGAACGGGTTGGTCCGGGACGAACCGAGGATGGTGCCGCCGCGGGGCAGGATGCCCCGTACCTCGTCGATACCGAGAGGCCGGCTCAGCCCCTCCAGCGGTCCGCGCCAGCCGTCGCGGAATCCGATGAACTCGTGACCGTAGCTGGCGACGCCCTTGCGCACCACCGCCCTGATCACTGCGTTCAGGCCGGGGCAGTCGCCGCCGCCGGTGAGCACGCCGATACGCATGATCCGCTCATCCTCCAGGAAACTGTGCGGTAGACCCACTCGAGCCCCAGGAACGAAGTCCGGTCAGACCGTCGGCATCGTTGCCGGCCCGGGGCGGGCCGTCAGTGCGCACTTTATCGGCCCGACCGGCGACCGGGCGAGCAGACCCCGAGGATCACCGGACCGTCGCTGGCCCGGTCACCGCCGGTAGGCCCGGCTGATCACCTGCCAGCGGGCAAGGTTGTGGCGTGCGTCGACGAGCGCGTCGTGCCGGTCAGCGGCCGACGCCGGCAGATCCGGCCGACCGGCGTCGTCCCACCGCTGCCGCAGGTCCTTGGTGAACCGGGGAATCTCCCGGGGCAGGGCCGGCATGGCCCCCCACAACTGGGCCAGCGCCACATGGTCGTACGCGGCGTACCAGGCCCACAGCTCCAACTCGGCAGCCGAACCGTCGCGCAGCGGCGCGACCAGGAATGCGTACAGCTCGTCGCGGATCCGCGCCCGGGGCCGCCAGGCCGGATCGGCCGGTGACGGCAGCTTGTCGAGCACGTGGCGACGCACCCACGGCACAGCCCGGGCACCGTCGAACTCCGTGGAGACCGCGTAGAACTCCCGGCCGTGCTCGTCGACGACACCGATCGAAACCAGGTCGACGAGGCGCCCGTCCTCGATGAACTCGCAGTCGTAGAAGTAGCGGTAGATCATTACCGCCATCCTCGCCGATACCGGAGATAGACCCCCATCGGGGTGCCGGCCGGAGCGTCGCCGTCGCCCGGCTCGCTCCGACCGGTACCGCATCCCCACGGCCGGATCCGCCGGGCCCCCGTGTCGGCCCCCACCCGCCGGTGGATCTGGCCGCTAGCCTGCCGGTTTGTCGGGCACAGGACTGTCACAGAAATGATTGTGGGGGTGTACACCACGCGACACGGCAGCCATGATCTGATGTTGACACCGTTCTCCGAACGGTATCTATTTCATGTTCGCCTGGGTCGGGTGATGCACTCCGGACGGGCACGATGGTGCCCCCGGTGGGATGGTGCCCTTGGTGGGGAGGGGTTGGACCGTGGAGATGCGCCTGCCGGAGCCGGGTGACGCGCTCACCGGCGTGGACATGTTCGCCGGGCTCGAACCCGAGGTCCGGCAACGGGTCATCGCTGCCGCCGTGCCCCGCACCTACCGCAGGGGTCAGTTGCTCTTCGTCGAGAACGACCCGGGCGAGTCGCTCATCGTGCTCAAAAGGGGCGCCGTCGCGGTCTTCCGCACCGCGCCGACCGGCGAACGCGCGGTGTTGTCCGTCGTCCGCCCGCCCGACGTGCTGGGCGAGGTGTCGCTGCTGGACGCGTCGACCCGGTCGGCGTCCGCCGAGGCCATCGAGGACTGCACCGCGCTGGCGTTGTCCCGGGGCGCGTTCATGGATCTGGTGCACTCCAACCCGCGCATTCTCGACGCGGTGATGCGCTCACTCGGTGCGCTGATCCGCCGGCTCACCGAGCAGAACGCCGATCACGTCTTCCTCGATCTACCCGGTCGGGTGGCCAAGACGCTGGTCCGGCTGGCCGGGGAGAGCCAGGCCCCGATGATCACCATCGAGCTGAACCAGAGCCAGCTGGCGGAGATGGCCGGTGGCTCCCGGCAGAGCGTCAACCAGGCGATCGGATCGTTCAGCAACCGGGGTTGGCTGCGTACCGAAGGTCGGCGGATCGTGGTGACCGACGTGGCCGCGCTACGCCGCCGGGCCGGAATGGCCGACCGATGAGGTCGATACCGGCGGTACACGCGTGGCGCGCGTACCGCCGGGCCTGACGTCTGCCGCCGTCAGGGCTGGGTGCTGGTCGGGCCGATCCAGTTGGTGCCGACCTTCTCCCCGGTCGGGCCGATCCACTCCTCGGCCACGACCCCCTCCTCCTGCAACTTCGCCAGCGTGCCGGCGTCGAGATCGATCATCTCCCCCGCGCCGTGGCTGACCCCGGACAAGTCCGTCCAGTCCTTCTCCAACTTGACGTACACCATGTCAGGACTCCCCTGCTCGGTCTGATCTGGCCAGATGAATGTATCCCGGTACCACCAGCAGATGGACTGTCCATTAGCCAACAGCCCGGTTATGGACAGTTGACCGCACGGGCGATACTCGGGCTGACGCACCCGCCGTGACCTGCGAATCCGGCCCCCCCGGCAGATCGGGTCCGGCACCGCCACGCCCGGCCGGGCATAGCCGCTGGCCAGGGCAGGTGGCCAGATGCGACAGTAGGCTCCCGACTCGACGTTCCCGCGAGGAGGCTGGCATCGCTGCCCCGTGCGAAAAGTGTGGCCGGACCGCAGCCGACGACGACCGCTACTGCGGCGGCTGCGGTACGGCGCTCATCCCTGTCTGCGCGCACTGCGACCGCCCGCTGGCGGCCGACGCGAGCTTCTGCACCTCCTGCGGCCAGCCGCAGGGTGGCCGACGGCCGACCGAGCCGAGTCAGGAGGACCGACGTCGGGTCAGCGTCCTGTTCATCGACCTGATCAACTTCACGCCGTACGTGGAACGGGTCGATCCCGAGCAGGTCCGGCGGATGCAGACGAACTTCTTCTCCATCGCGCGCCGGGTCGTCGGCCAGTACGGCGGGGTGGTGGAGAAGTACATCGGCGACGCGGTGATGGCGCTGTTCGGTGCGCCGGTGGCCACCGAGAACGACGCCCTGCGCTGCGTCCGGGCCGGGCTCGACCTGCGCCGCGCCCTGACCGAGTTCACCGCTTCCGCCGGCGAGGGACTCCGGTTCCGTATCGGCGTGGCCACCGGCGAGGCGCTGGTCGACACCGGCGCGGCCCGCGACGGTGGCCAGGCGTTCCTGGCCGGCGACGTGGTCAACACCGCGTCCCGGATGCAGTCGGTGGCACCGGCCGACGGGTTGCTGGTGTGCGGTGTCACGCACGGGCTGACCAAGGAGGCGATCCGCTACGACCCGCAGCCGGCGGTGACGCTGCGCGGACGGTCGTCGCCGACCGAGGTGTGGCTGGCGCTGGCCCCGTTGCGTCCCGTGCCGGCTGACCGGCAGACCGACGCGACCCCGCTGATCGACCGCGAACACGAACTGGGGCTGCTGGTCAACGCGCTGTACCGGTCGATCCGCGACCAGCGGCCCCAGGTGCTCACCGTGCTCGGCCAGGCCGGCATCGGCAAGAGCCGGCTGGTCCGGGAACTGCTTCGGCACACCGAACGGCTGGTCGACCAGCCGGTCACCTGGCGGATCGGGCGGTGCCCGCCGTTCGGGGAGAACGTCACGTTCGCCGCGCTCGCCGACATCGTCAAGGCCGAGGCCGGCATCCTCGACACCGACCTGGCCACCGTCGCCGAGCAGAAGTTGGCCACCGGGGTCCAGGCCCTGGTCGGACCGGAGGCGAACCGGCTGGTCGACGCGCTGCGCCCACTGGTCGGGCTGCCGCACCGCAACCTGCCGGCCGAGGAGACCGAGTCGGCATGGCGGCGCTTCCTGCTCGCCCTGGCCGCCCGGCAGCCGACCGTGCTGGTCTTCGAGGACCTGCACTGGGCCGACGAGGCGATGCTGCGCTTCGTCGAGCTGCTCGGCGCCTCCGCCTGGCAGGTGCCACTGCTGCTGCTGTGCACCGCCCGACCCGAGCTGACCAGCCGTGAGCCGGCCTGGGCGGGCACCACCCCGGGCGCGCTGACCGTCACCCTGCCGCCGCTGCGCGACACCGGGGTGGCCGCACTGTACGCGCACATGTTCGGTGCGGCGCCGTTCTCGGCCGATCTGCTCGGCCCGTTGATCGAGGTGGCCGACGGCAACCCGCTCTACGCCCACGAGTACGTGCGAATGCTGATGGAGCAGGGGGCGTTGCGGCGCAGCGGCCGTGGTTGGGCGTTGACCCGCAGCGATCGGCTGCCGATCCCGGACAGTGTGCACGGGGTGATCGCCAACCGGATGGATCTGCTGGACGCCACCGACCGGGCGGTGCTGCTCGCCGCAGCCGTGGTCGGGGTGCAGTTCTGGCCCGGCGCGGTCGCCGCCGCCCTCGGCCAGCCGGTGGAGCTGGTCGACCGGGCGCTGCGCCGGTTGGAGCAGCGCGACTTCGTCCACGAACAGCCGGGTTCGACGATGGCGCAGCAACCCGAGTTCCGGTTCCGCCACGTGCTGGTCCGCGACGTCTGCTACCAGCGGTTGCCCCGTAACGAACGGGTTGCCCGGCACGCCCGGACCGCCGACTGGTTGGACACCCTCGCTGGCGACCGGGACACCGACCTGGCCGAGGTGCTGGCCCACCACCGGTGGGCGGCGCACGAGATCGCGGACACGCTGGGTCTGGAGACCCACGGGTACGCTGGGGCCGCCCGGGATGCCCTGCACCGTGCGGCCCGCAGGGCGTACGCCCTGCACGCGCTGGACGTGGCGAGCGGGCACGTGGAACGCGCGCTGCGCCTGGTGACCGCCGCCGGCACCGACGGGCTGGGTGAGCGGTTGCAGCTCGAACTGCTCGGTGCCGAGCTCGCGTTTCTGCGCGACGGCCCGGGCTTCCTCGCCGACGGGGGCGCCGACCGGCTGAGGACGCTCGCCGACCAGCTGGCCGACGTCAACGATCAGGGGTGCGCGGCCCGGGCCTGGACCCTGCTCGGGCGGGCTGCCTGGCTGCGGACCGACCGGGACGAGGCGCTGCGCTGCCTCGACCGGGCGGTGGAACTGTTCGACGCGCTGCCGGACACCGATCAGAAGGCCGACGCGTACGCCGAACTGGGCCGGCTGCACATGCTCAACCTGGAACGGGATCCGGCGGTCGCGGCGGCCGGCGCGGCGGCCGAGATCGCCGACCGGTTGAGGCTGACCGAGACACTGGCCAACGCCCGGATCACCGTTGCCATGGCCCGGTACCAGTCCGGGGACCGGTCCGGGCTCGACGAGCTGCGGGCGGCCACCGCGATGTGTCGCGAGCACCAACTGCTCGCGCTGCCCCGGGCGCTGCAGAACCTGTCGTACGCGTTGTGCGAAGAGGGCGACTGGTCCGGCGCCCAGGAGCTGATGTCCGGTGCCGCCTCCGGCTCCGGGCTGAGCACCGGATACTCCGGCGAAGCCATGCGTGCCTACTTCGCCGGGGACTTCGCCGCCTTCCTCGCCGCCGCCGACTCCTTCGTCGCAACGCCCAGCGGCCGGTGGGACATCCAGGTACGGGGCCTACGGGCGTGTCTGCGGGTACTGCGCGGCGATCCGGTACCCACGGCCGATCAGAGCGGGGTCGACGACGTCGCCGACGCGGTACGCGCGGCCCGGGACAGCGGCTTCCGTCGGCCGTACTGGAACAGCCTCGGCTTGGGCGCACTGTGCCGGGCGCTACAGGGGCGGGGTGTGGAGGCCGCAGCGCTGCTCGACGAGCTGGACCAGTCCTGGTCGAAGGTCCCCGCGCTGGCCAGCGGCGAATGGATCGCGGCCGCCGCGTTCGCCGCCGCGATCGCCGGGCGTGGCGCGGCAGGGCAGGTCCGGGCGATGCTCGACCGGGTGCAGCATCGCACCCCGTGGGCCGAGGCCGCGCTGCGGACGGTGACCGCAGCGGTGGCGGCGGCCGACGGCGAAAACCGCGCGGCAGGTGAGCTGTACGCTGCCGCAGCGGCCGGTTTCGCCGACATCGACGCGACCACCGACCGGATGATCGCGTTGGCGTTGGCCGTGGCGGCGTGGCGGCGTGTCGGCGACCGCGATGCCGACGCGCCGGCGCTGGCCGAGGTGCGCAGTTTCGCGCTGCGCAACAAGGCACCCGGGTTGCTGCACCTCGACGATCAGGACGCGGGCGGCTACCGCTGGTCTCCGACCCTGGCGTCGTGACCGCAGGCGGCGAGGTTCACGGGCACGGCACCGCACAACGCACTCCCACAACCGCCTACCGGCGTGTCACGATTCAAGGGCACGGCACGCCCCCGGCCGGGGGTCCGCCGGCGGACAGGGCCCGACGGCGGCCGGTGAGGAGTTGATTCGGTGTCTGCGGGTGGCGCGCGTCGGGGGCGGCGGGACAACGGCCTCGACGCATCCGAGTACGCCGTGGCCGGCGACGTCGACCCACGGGTCGGTGAGCACCTGCTCGACGTGCTCGCCGCCGGTGGGATCGCGGCCTACCTGCAGCCGTCGTCGGACGTCAATCCGGTCACCCGCACGACCACCGTGCCGGCCCGGCCGGTGGACCGGCTCTTCGTCGACCGGGCACACCTGGACACCGCCCGGGGCTACCTGGCGCAGTTGGCCGAGGACGGCCCGGGCGCACCGGGCAGCCGCTCCGGTTCCCCAGTGGCCGGGTCCGGACAGACCACGTCGCCGGCGTCGGACCCGGTTGTTCCGGCGGGCGCGGGGCAGCCGGCCGGTCGGGACGCCGATGTCGACGCCGTCTGGGCCGGCATCATCGCCAACTATCACGCTCCGGCTCCGGCGGACCCCACCGCCGCGCCCTGGCCGGCCGCCGAGAACCTGCCGCCGGTTGAGAACCTGCCGGTGGAGGGCCGGTCGACCGGTCGGGATCCGCTCGCCGACGGTCCACGCCGGGACGGGACGGCAGGCGAGGGCGACGGCCGGGACGCCATCGGCCGGGACGCCACCGAGCGAGGCCCGGCGGATCGGGCCGGCGACGATGCTCACGGCCGCGCCGAGCCGGAGATCACGGCCACCGGCACGCCGGACCCGTTGCCGTGGGCGGTCGGCTACACCAACATCTCCGTCGGACGGCGGGACGACGAGCCGTCCCTTCTGGATGGGCTGGACACCTTCGGTGCCCGGTTACCCGACGAGCCGGAGGAGGGCTACACGCCTCCCCTGCCGCCTCCGCTGCCCCGGTTGTCGTCGGCTGCGGTCCTCGGGGTACTGGCGATCATCGCCGGCTTCATCCTCTTCGTCTTC
Source organism: Micromonospora sp. LOL_014 (assembly GCF_048060245.1). Classification (NCBI taxonomy): domain Bacteria; kingdom Bacillati; phylum Actinomycetota; class Actinomycetes; order Micromonosporales; family Micromonosporaceae; genus Micromonospora; species Micromonospora sp. LOL_014. Next base: position 118,345 of record NZ_JBHMIP010000009.1, on the reverse strand, counting down.
CCGACGGTGCTTCCGGTGGATCGTGGACTGGCTATCCTGCTCGGTTTCGCTGGCGTGGTCGGTGGCTTTGTCACGCTGATCTGGCGGCTGCGGCCGGATCACGACGAGGACGACGATCTGGACGACGGCGCGGTCGTCTGAAACTGACCAACGGATGGCGAAAATCCGGATCCATTGACGCCTGTGGTCACTCTGTAACACTCGCGTAACTTGTTCTCAGTAGGAATAATTCTCGTAGCCGATCCCCCCCCCACGAGTTCGTGATCACTCGCCATGCGCGGCAACCGCCGCAGCGAAACGAGGTCCCCTCATGCGTCAGAGTTCTCTCGTCGTGGTGGCGAACCGGCTGCCGGTGGATGACAGCGTCGCGCGCGACGGCGCGTGCGAATGGCGTCGCAGCCCCGGTGGTCTGGTCAGCGCCCTGCACCCGATCCTGCAGCACACCCCGGCCACCTGGGTCGGCTGGGCCGGTGGCACCGGCCCGGCACCGAGCCTGCCCGACATCGACGGCGTACGGATGCACACCGTCGCTCTGTCTCAGGAGGACATCAGAGACCACTACGAGGGATTCGCCAACGCTACGCTCTGGCCGCTGTACCACGACTCGGTGGAGCAACCCGCGTACCACCGCAGATGGTGGGAGGCGTACCAGCGGGTGAACCAGCGCTTCGCCAAGGCGGCGGCGGCCGCCGCCGAGCCTGGTGCGCTGGTCTGGGTGCAGGACTACCACCTGCAGTTGGTGCCCGGGATGCTCCGGGCGCTGCGGCCCGACCTGCTGATCGGGTTCTTCCTGCACGTTCCGTTCCCGCCGCCGGAGCTGTTCATGCAGCTGCCACGCCGGGCCGAGCTGATGCTCGGCATGCTCGGCGCCGACCTGGTGGGGTTCCAACGCGCCCAGGCCGCGCACAACTTCGCCCAGCTGGCGACGAAAGTGCTCAAGGTGCCGGCCACCGACCGGCGAATCGCTATCGACGACCGGGTGGTGCGCATCGGCGCCTTCCCGGTGTCGATCAACATGTCCGAGATGGAGTCCCTCGCCGGCCGGCCGGATGTGCTGGAACGGGCCCGTCAGCTGCGGTCCGACCTCGGGGACCCGCAGCATGTCATCCTCAGTGTGGACCGGATGGACTACACCAAGGGCATCGAGCAACGGCTCAAGGCGTACAGCGAACTGATCGCCGACGGGCACATCAAGGTCCGCGACACGGTGATGGTTCAGGTCGCGGTGCCCAGTCGGGAACGGGTCGAGCAGTACCGCATCCTGCGCGACCGGGTGGAACGCGAGGTCGGACGGATCAACGGCGAGTTCGGCCGGGTCGGCGAACCGGCGATCCACTACCTCAACCAGTCGTTCAGCCGGGCCGACCTGGCGGCACTGTACCGGATCGCCGACATGATGGCGGTCACCCCGCTGCGGGACGGGATGAACCTGGTCGCCAAGGAGTACGTCGCCGCCCGGGTCGACGACGACGGTGCGCTGCTGCTCAGCGAGTTCGCCGGTGCCGCCGCCGAGTTCCAGCAGGCGTACCTGGTCAACCCGCACGATCTCGACGGACTCAAATTGACGCTGATGCACGCGCTGGAGGCATCACCGACCGACGTGGCGGACCGGATGCGCTCCATGCGCGAGTATCTGCGCACCCACGACATCCGAGCCTGGGTGCACGGCTACCTCACCGCGCTGGACCGCACCGGTTCCCTGGCCGCCCGACTCACCGCCTGATCCCACCGGCCGATCGCCAGCGGTCAGCCGGCGCCCTTGTCCAGCCAGTCGAGGATCGCGTCGACCGGCTCCGTCCAGCGGGCGTCGAGCATCAGATCGTGGCCCATCCCTGGGAACAGCAACGGAGCGCCCCCGTACCGCCGGGCCGCGCGGTCCAGCACCGCAGCCGGCACCACCCGGTCGTCGGGGCTGCCGAGGACCAGCACCGGTGGATCACCGACCGGCGGCTCGACCCGCTGGCGGACTAGCAGCTGCCACTGGGCCCGGGCCGACGCGCGCCCCAACCGCTCCATGTAGGACAGTGCGACGGCCTCTGGTAGCTCCCGGCTGAACAGTTGACCGGCGCGCAGCCGCAACGCCCCGCCGAAGACGGCCGGCAGGGTGCCGAACGGATTGCGCCGCAGCGCCGCGCCGAGCAGCGGCCAGCCACCGAGCACGGGGGCGGCCAGCACCGCGGCCCGCGCCGGATAGCGGGCCAATGCGTGACCGACCACCAACGCCCCGGCGCCGTGCCCGATCAGCACCGCTTGCCGGGGCAGGCCGGCTGCGGCCTGCACCACGTCGTGCACGTACGCCCGCAGGTCGGCCCGCGGCGCCGCGCCGCTGTCCCCGTGCCCGCGCAGACTGACCGCGTACGCCGGGAACCCGCGCTCGGCGGCCCGCTCCAGCCAGTGCTCGGCAAACACCCACGCGCCGTGCCCGAACCCGGGCACGAACAGCAGCGGCGGCCGGCCCTCGTCGCGCGACACGTCGGCGTGCAGCACCTCGCGGCGCACCGCCGGGACCGGTCTGGCCCATTCCCGGGTACGGACGATGCGGGGGGCCGCAAGGGTACGGCTCATCGGGCCGCCACCTCCAGACTGTCCAGGGTCTCCTGCAGCGCGCGCAGGTAGGTGACGTGGCTGACCTCGAACCAGCGCCGGGCCGGGACGGTCGCCTTGGCGTCGTGCCAGGGCCGTCCCGCGCCGGCCTCGATCCGGCCGGCCAGGGCACCGGTGACCGCCGGATCCGCCGACCGGGCGCGCAGCCACCGGGCGACCATGACGCTCTGCCAGTGGACCAGCGGGAAGACCCCGAACTCCGCCTGCACCAGCCCGATCACCGACAGCGTCGGGTGTCCCGGGGCGAAGGCGTGCAGGTGCAGGCGGGGCCGTCCGTCCGCGTCGACGCCGAGCACCTGCGGGTCGAGAAAATCGAACTGGGGCTGGTAACCGGTGGCGAGTACGACGAGGTCGGGATCCACCTCGGTGCCGTCGGCGAGCTCCACGGTGTGCCGGCGGAACCTGGCCACGTCGGGCACCGGGCGGACCGTACCGTGCCCGATGTGCAGGACGAGTTGGCTGTTGACCACCGGATGGGCGTCGAACACCCGGTGCTCCGGAGCCGGTAGCCCAAACCGGGTCTGGTCTCCGACTACCAACCGGAGCAGCCGGTGGAAAACTACCTGGCGCAGCCAGCGCGGCAGACGCCGGGCGAGCAGCCCCGCGTTGACCTGGTCACTCGGCCGGCCGAACAGGTACTTCGGGGTGTACCAGTAGCCGCGACGGGTGGAGTGCCAGCAGCGGGCCGCCTGTTGCCCGGCCTCGACGGCGATGTCGCAGCCGGTGTTGCCGCCGCCCACCACCAGTACCCGCCGGCCGCGCAGCTGGGTCGCGTCGTGGTAGGCCGACGCATGGATCACCTGGCCGGTGAAATCGGACAGTCCTTCGTAGGCGGGCAGCCGGGGTGCCCAGTTGTGTCCGTTGGCGACGACCACGGCGGCGTAGCGCTGGGTGCGTCGGGCACCGTTGCCGCCGGCGCTGCGGGTCGTCACGTCCCACCGGTCCCCCGGCGCCGGTTCGACCCGTACCACCTCGGTGCCGAACCAGATGTGCTGGCGCAGATCGAAATGGTCGGCGTAGCGTTCCAGATAGGCCAGCAGCTGGCTGTGGTGCGGGTAGTCGGGCCAACTGTCCGGCAGCGGGAAGTCAGGGTACTGGCTGAACGGCTTCGACGAGATCAGATGGGTGCTGGCGTAGACCGGGCTGCGGTCGTGGCGCCAGTTCCAGGCACCGCCGACGCCCGTCTCCCGTTCGTAACAGTCGACCCCGAACCCCTGTTCGCGCAGGTTCTTGACCGCGCACAACCCGCTCGCACCGGCACCGATGACGCAGACATTCTCACCCTGTTCGGAGATCGGGCGGTCGTCCCGCCACCGGTCGTCACCGGTGGCAGGGCTGTCGTAGTCAGCGGAAGTAGACACCGGCAATCTCCTTCGTACGGCTGCGAAATCGTGCCGGCTAGCCGCCCCGCTTGTCCAGTCCTGGTGCCGGTTCGGTGAGCACCAGATCGGCAACGACCGGAAGATGGTCACTCGCCCGCCGCGCCGCTGCAGTGTCCACCACCCGGCAGCCGGCCACCTCGATGCGCGGATCGACGAAGATTGCGTCGATCCGGCGGCGCGGGTCGCGGCCCGGGAACGTGCCGGCCCGGCCCGCACCGGCGGCGGCAGCGGCGTCGGTGAACCCGGCGGCGGCCAACCGCCACGCCGCACCGGTGTCGTCCGGCGGCGGGGCGGCGGTGCCGAGCCGGGCGGCGGTGCCGGGCGACGACAGGTCGTCGGGGTCCGCCGGCGGGTCGTTGACGTCCAGGCCAAGGATCACCGGCCCGTCGACGTCGGCGCAGGCCTGGCGCAGCAGCCGGGCCTGCGCCGGTCGCTCCGTCGGATCAGTGGACAGATGCGATCCGACCACCACGAAGCGGGCCGAGCCGACCGCGCAGCGGGCGAACACCGCGCCGCGCAGGTGCCGGCCGGGCGTCAGCGGGAACCGGACCGACCAGGTGCTCCCCACCCGTACTCGCAGCGTGGTCAGCACCAGGTTGCCCAACGGCGGTGGCCCACCGGATCCGACGACCATCTCGAACGCGTTCGCCAGCGCGGCCGACCTGGTCCGCCACCGCCACCGACGCGGTGCCTCCTGCAGGATCGCCACATCCGGTGCGATCTGGCGGACCACCTCGGCCAGCGCGGCCCGATCGTCACGCTGGCCGTGGATGTTGTACGTGAGCACCCGCAGCCGCACACCGGGCCGCTGCGGCGCGGTCGTCTGGTCAGCCGTCACAGTCTCCTCCTCGGCACGATGTGAAGGGGCCGGAATCCGGCGGGCAGGCCGGCTCAGATCCGCCGGGCGAGGTCGGCCGCACCGACCACACCGGCGGCGTTGCCCAGTTCGGCCGGCCGCACCTCGGCCACCGGGATGCGGACCCGCTGGGCCAGCGCGTCGGTGTACGCCCGTTGAGCGGGGCCGAGCAGCAGCTCACCCGCGTCGACCACGCCGCCGCCGATCACCATCACCTCGGGATCGAGAATCTGCGCCAGGTCGGCCAAGCCGATGCCGAGCCAACGCCCGATCTGTGCGAACGCCTCGCAGGAGACCGGGTCACCAGAGCGGGCCGCGGTGGTGACCATCGGCCCGGTGACCGCCTCGGCGTCGCCGCCGGCCAGGGCGAGCAGTTTGGTCGCCCGGTCCGGTTCCTGCCGGGCGCCGGCACGGGCGAACCGGACCAGGGCATTGCCGCTGGCGTACTGCTCGATACAGCCCTGCCGGCCGCAGCCGCACTGATGTCCGTCCGGGACCGCCAGCATGTGGCCGAGTTCCGCGGCGATGCCGTGCGCACCGCGGACGAGTTCGCCGCCGTACACGATGCCGCCGCCGATGCCGGTGCCCACGGTGAACATGACCATCGAGTCGGCGGCGTCCCGGCCGGCGCCGTGCCGAAACTCTGCCCAGGCCGCGACGTTTGCATCGTTCTCGACGATCACCGGCAGGTCGACCGCCGCGCTCACGTACTCCCGCAGCGGTTCGTCCCGCCAGGCGAGGTTCGGGGCGAACAGCACAGTTGAACGACGTGCGTCGATCCATCCGGCAGCCCCGATACCGACCGCGCCGACCGGGTGGTTCGCCGCCAGCTCGAGCACCACCTCGATGATCACGTCCCGGGTCATGGCCACGTCGTCGGCTGGCGTTTCGTGCCGAGTCCGGGCCAGGACCTTTCCGTCCGGATCGACGACCCCGCCGGCGACCTTGGTGCCACCGATGTCGACTCCGATGGTCAGCGTCACCGCTGCCGCTCCCCTCTGCTGTGCTCTTCGCGCGCCGGTGTCCGCACCGGGTCCGGTCCGGCGGCTGTCCACCGCCGGGGCAGTCGTCCGGCCGGACGGTGCCGGATCAGGCCGGATCAGGTCCCGGCCGGCCATGGTCCGGCGAGGTGGCACCCGACCGGTCCGGCTCCGCCCCGGCGGTATCCGCGCCGGGTGTCGCCGGAGCGGTCACCGCCGGACCGCCGGTGCGGCCCTGGGCTGGTGGTGCGCCTGTCCCGGCGACGTCGACGGGGGCGTTCGTCGCGGCCGACCAGACGTCCCGATCACCCGCGTAGTCCGAATCATCCATGGTCCAGGTGGTCTGGCGCCAGACCTCGTCGTCCGAGGTCGTCCGGCCGGTCGGCGGACCGTGCCGGTCCGGCGGCGGGCCGGCGGGATCCGCAGCCGGCGAACCGGCCGCCGGCTCTGGGGACGCGGTGGGGTCAGCCGGACGCTCCGATTGCCCGGCGGGGTCGGCCGGACGGTCGGGGGCCAGGGCACGCAGCAGGCTGGCGACTCCGGCGGCGAAGTCCCCGGCACCGGCGGCCAGCCGGTCGGCCAGCTCCGGGCTGGGGTCACGCAGCGCCGTGATGGCCCGGCAGACCGGGCAGACGCAGCAGGCCGGGTCGCCGGTGGCGACTGGCCCGGTGCCGCCCAGCAGGTCACGCAGCAGGCCGAGGCCGCCCGCGGCGCCGGCACCGAGCCGCTGGCCGCGCGCCGCCAGCTGCGCCATCGCCAACGCGGTCGCCACCAACCGTTCCGCTTCCGCCCGCGCGGAGCGAGGATCTGTTTCCACCGTCGGCCCGCCCCTAGCCTGTCTCCGTCGCACCGAACTGTTCCACTCGGTGCTTGAGCTGTGTCAGGGCAGCATCCATGATCATTTTTTCGGCCTTGCGGCGGAACATCCCGAGCATCCCGACAGAGAGCTCCACCTCCAGCGTGTAGGTCACCGTGGTGGTTCCATCCCCGTTGTCCTCGATGTCGTACGCACCGTCCTGCCGGCGCTGCATCCGGGACGGCTCAGCCAGCCGCCACTCGATCCGGGACAGGTCCTCGGAGTACTCGTAAATCAACGTGTAGTCGTCTGCGAGCACTCCGGCGTCAAGCACGAAGCGGACCTTACGGGCGTGTCCATCCTCGTACTCCTGGCGCACCTCGACTCGGTCCAGCGCCTCGGTCCACTCGGGGTAGCGCACGAAGTCGCAGATCACCGCTGTCACCCGGAACGCGGGCGCGGCGACGACAATCGACTTGGTGGAGGACTCCGCCATGTGGGGCAGGCTACCCGGTGCCGGGCCAAGATCAAGCCAGTGGCCGACAACCGTCCGGCCGCCGCCGGCAGCGGGCTGACCGCGCAGGTCATCGGTCGCCCGGTAGGTTGCGGGTAGCCGGACGTGCACCGCCGGTCCGGTCCGCCTCAGCCCACGAGCACAAGGAGTGCAGGTGCGCGAGTTCTCCGTACCACCGGTCGTCACGGTCGGTGATGCCGCCAACCTGACCGATCCGGTCTGGGACAACGCCGAGACCGCACCGGACGCGGTCCAGTTCACCCGGCCCGGACCGGACGGGCTGCAGGAGGTGACCTGCCGGGAGTTCCGCGACGAGGTGGTGGCGGTCGCCTGCGGCCTGATCGGCGCGGGAATCAACGCCGGAGACCGGGTCGGTCTGATGAGCCGGACTCGGTACGAGTGGACGCTGCTCGACTACGCGATCTGGTCAATCGGCGCGGTGACCGTGCCGGTGTACGAGACGTCCAGCGCCGAGCAGGTCAGCTGGATCCTGGCCGACTCCGGGGCGGTCGCCTGCGTGCTGGAGACCAACGGGCACGCGATCACCCTGGCCTCGGTCCGCGACCGGTTGCCCGCGCTACGCGAGGTGTGGCAGCTGGAAACCGGCGGTCTCGACGAGATCCTGGCCCGGGGCGGGACCGTCGACGCCGCCCAGGTGCAACACCGCCGCCAGCAGCTGACCTCGAACGACATCGCCACGATCATCTACACCAGTGGAACCACCGGACGGCCGAAGGGCTGTGTGCTCAGCCACCGGAACATGTACGCCGACATCGCCAACGCGATCCCCGGTCTGCCGAACCTGTTCCACGAGGGCGCGGCGACCCTGTTGTTCCTGCCCCTGGCCCACTCCTTCGCCCGGCTGATCCAGATCGGCGCGGTGCACGCCCGGGCCACGATGACCCACGCGGCCGACCCGAAGAACCTGGTCGACGACCTGGCCAGCGTCCGCCCGTCCTTCGTGTTGTCCGTACCCCGGGTCTTCGAGAAGGTCTACAACGCGGCCCGGCAGCGCGCCTACGACGGCGGCAAGGGTGCCATCTTCGACCGGGCCGACCATGTGGCCGTCGCCTACAGCGAGGCTCTGGACACCCCCGGCGGGCCAGGGCTCGGGCTACGCGTCCGGCACGCGGTGTTCGACCGGCTGGTCTACCGGAAGCTGCGGGCCGCGCTCGGCGGCCGGTGCCGCACCGCGATCTCCGGCGGCGCCCCGCTGGGCGCCCGGTTGGCGCACTTCTTCCGCGGCGTCGGGGTGACCGTCTACGAGGGGTACGGGCTGACCGAGACCTCCCCGGCGGTGTCGGTCAACCTGCAGCACGCGATCCGGATCGGCACCGTCGGCCGGCCGTTGCCCGGCGTCAGCGTCCGGATCGCCGACGACGGCGAGGTGCTGATCAGCGGCGACCTGGTGTTCCGGGGGTACTGGAACAACCGGCAGCAGACCGATGAGGTGCTCACCGACGACGGCTGGTTCCGCAGTGGCGACCTCGGCCAGCTCGACGACGACGGATTCCTGACCATCACCGGTCGGAAGAAGGAGCTGATCGTCACCGCCGGCGGCAAGAACGTCGCACCCACCGTGCTGGAGGACCAGTTGCGCGCCCACCCGCTGGTCAGCCAGTGCGTGGTGGTCGGCGACCGACGGCCGTTCATCGCCGCGCTGCTCACCGTTGACGAGGACGCCTGGCCGGGCTGGCTGGAACGCAACGGTCACCCGGCCGGTCGCACAGTCGCCGATCTGCGCGACGATCCGACGCTGCTGGCCGAACTTCAGCAGGCCGTGGACGAGGCGAACCGCGCCGTCTCGGCCGCTGAATCAATCCGGCGGTTCCGGGTGCTGGCCCGCGACTTCACCGAGGCGAGCGGCGAGTTGACCCCGTCGCTGAAGGTGAAACGGGCGGTGGTGCACGCCAACTACGAAGCCGAGATCGCCGAAATCTACGGGGGCTGACTACCATCCGTCACGTGTCCGCACCGACATCCGACGCGCCCCGTCCGCATCCACTCGCCGCGGTGGCGCGCCTGGTCATGCTCGCGCTCGTCGCGGTGCTGACCCTGATCACCACCCGGGACCTCGGCGAACTGCGCTGGGTGGCGCTGCTGGCGGTCGCCGGCGCCCCAGCGGTGCTCGTCCCCCGTCAACCGGTCATCGCCATGCTCGGCCGCCTCGCCGAGGTCGTCATCGTCGGCCTGGCCACGAGCGAGGTTGCCGCCGCCGCCAACCTGCGCGGCTCCATCGGCGCCGGGCTGGGCGCGTCGGCGATGCTGCCGTACCTGTCAGTGCCGTTGACGGTGGCGGTGCTGCAACGGCGGACCCGTGAGGCGACCGCGCTGCTCGGCGTCACCGCGCTCACCCTGGCCCTCAGCGGGTTGTTCACCACGATCGACGGCCGACCGCAGCTGGCCCAGCTCGGCTACGTCGCGGTCTGCACGCAGTGGCTGATCCTGGCCAGCCTCGGCATCCTGGCCGCCGGCACGCTGCAGCAGGTGATGCAGGCCCGTGGGGAGAGCAAGCCGGCCCCGTACGCGGAGGCCACCCGGCTGCTCACCCAGCTGCGCAGCGTCGCACGGCAGCTGCCCGGTGCCACGCTCGACCCCGGCAGCATCTCCGAGCACCTAATCGAGGAGCTGCGGGCGGTGGCGCCGACCGGTCGCACCGCGGTGCTCTCCGGCAGCGGTGGGGGGCGGCTGGTGGTGCTCGCCCAGGCCGGTCTGGATCGGGTCGACTGGGAGACGACCCTGGACGCCGATTCGGCCATCGCCGACGCCTGGGCCAGCCAACTGCCGCAGACCGCGGCCCGCTCGCAGGCCCGGTCGCATCCCGGTGGTGACGTGTCGGCGCTGGTGGTACCGCTGGTCGCCGGGGTGCGCACGGTCGGTCTGGTGATTTTGGAGACGGACAGCGCCAACGCCTACCCGCCGCCGGTGGTCGGCCGGATCACCGCGTTGACCCGCCCGGCGGCGCTTCGGCTGGAGGCCGCGCTGCTGTTCGACGAGGTCCGGTCGCTGGCCACCAACGAGGAACGGCAACGGCTGGCCCGGGAGATTCACGACGGGGTGGCCCAGGAGTTGGTGATGGTCGGCTACGGCATCGACAACGCCCTGGCCACCCTGCCGGAGGGCAGTGACGAAACCGCCGAGGACCTGCGGACGCTGCGCGGCGAGGTCACCCGGGTGATCACCGAGCTGCGGCTGAGCCTGTTCGAGCTGCGCAGTGAGGTTGACCGGCACGGCGGGCTGGCAGCCGCGATTGCCGAGTACGCCCGTACCGTCGGATCGTCCGGCCGGTTGCGGGTGCACCTGTCGCTGGACGAGTCCGGGGCCCGGCTGCCGGCGGCCACCGAGGCGGAACTGCTGCGCATCGCACAGGAGGCGATTACCAATGCGCGCAAGCATGCCGGTGCCGCGAATCTGTGGGTCACGTGCGACATCGACCCGCCGTACGCGCAAATAGAAGTGTCGGATGACGGTCAGGGGATCGCCGACCAACGGCCGGACGGGCGGTACGGTCTTGCAATCATGGCAGAGAGAGCGGAACGTATCCGGGGCCGGTTGGAGATCAGGCCACGGCACCCGAGCGGAACGACCGTGGCAGTGGTGCTCGGAACCTCGCCCCGGCGCGATAGCGTGCGCGATAGCGTGACAGCACCAGAAGGGGAGTAGCCACAGCATGACCACCAGCCCCACACCGACCACCCGGACCAAGGTCCTACTTGTCGATGATCACGACCTCATCCGGAAGGGCCTGCGGCACGCTTTCGAGCGCGACCGCCAGTTCGAGGTCGTCGGTGAGGCCGCAACGGCGGCCGAGGGTGTACGCCAGGCGGGCGCCCTGCAACCAGATGTTGTGATCATGGACCTGCGGCTGCCGGACGGCAGCGGCCTCGAAGCGACCCGGGCGCTGCGCAAGTCCAGCTCCACGATGGGCATCGTGGTGTTGACCATGTACGCCGGCGACGACCAACTGTTCGGCGCGCTCGAGGCCGGGGCCAGCGCGTTCGTGCCGAAGACCGCACCGGCGGACGAGGTGGTCGCGGCGGCCCGGCACGCGGCCTCCTCGCCGAGCGCGTTCACCGCGGCTGACCTGGCCGAGGCGATGAAACGCCGGCTCGCGCCGTCCGGACCGCAACTTTCCCCCCGGGAGGGCCAGGTGCTGCGCCTGCTCGCCGACGGGATGAGCGTGGCCGGGATCGCCAAGCAGTTGTTCGTCAGCGAGTCGACGGCGAAGACGCACATCTCCAAGTTGTACGAGAAGCTCGGCGCGGCGAACCGGGCCCAGGCGCTGATGACGGCGCTGCGGCTCGGTCTGTTGGAGGCGCCGGACGCTCCGAAGTTCTGACCTGGTCGCGTGGTGCCGGCGGCGGGCGGGCCGGCCCACGTCGACCCGTGGCGACTGTGCTCGGTGCGGCGGGACCTCCCGGTTCGGACGCTCTGGATGCCCGGGCACGCAGCGGGCACAATGGCTAGCGCCACCAGCCAAGCCAGCAAACGGCCAGACAGGGACAAAAGGGGCGAAAATGGATCGGCCGCACTGGGCACCGGAGAGCATCGACGTCGAGCGGCCGAGCGTCGCCCGGATGTACGACTACTACCTCGGCGGCTCACACAACTTCGCCGTCGATCGGGCCGCCGCCCAGGCGATGATCACGGCCGTTCCCGACGCCCCGTTGATGGCCCAGGCGAACCGGGCCTTCATGCGCCGCGTTGTGCAATTCCTCGTCGAGTCGGGAATCCGGCAGTTCCTTGACATCGGCTCCGGGATCCCCACTGTAGGCAACGTGCACGAGATCGCTCAACGGCTGGCACCGGAATCGAAGGTCGCCTACGTGGACGTCGATCCGATCGCCGTCGCACACAGCCGGGAGATCCTCGCCGGCAACGACCGGACTACGATCCTGCAGGAGGACCTGCGCAACCCGGAACGGATCCTGCACGATCCTCAGGTGCGCAAGCTACTCGACTTCGACCAGCCGGTCGCGGTGCTGATCGTCGCGGTCCTGCATTTCGTGCCGGACTCCGACGACCCCACCGGGATCCTGGCCGAACTGCGCGCCGCCCTCACGCCCGGCAGCCATCTGGTCCTGTCCCAGGCCAGCGACGACGGTCGCAGCGACGAGGAACGCCGCGAGGCGGACCAGATCTACCGGCGCACCGACAACCCGCTCAACGTCCGGTCCCGGGCCGCGCTGACCAGGTTCTTCGACGGGTTCGACCTGCTACCGCCGGGCGTGGTCTGGGTGCCGCAGTGGCGCCCAGAGTCGCCCGAGGCGGCCGAGGACGCCGAGCGTGCCGTCTTCATGGGCGGGGTAGGCCGACTCGGTGGCTGAGCAGTCCGAGCCGGACGCCGATCCGCCCGGTGGCCGGCCACCGGGCGTCGCCGCCGTCGCCCGGGCCTGGGCCAAGGCGGTAACCGGGACCAGCTACCTGCCGCTGACCCAGGAGCAGTTGGAGGCGTTTCTCGGCGACCTGACCGTACGGCTCGTCACAGCGCTGCGCGCCGAGCCGTTCACCATTCGGGTCGGCTACCAGATCGGGTCGGACCTGGTCGCCGCGCACATCGCCTCGGCGGAAGGGCTCGGCCGCACCATAGAGGTACTCGACCTGCGACTACTGCGGGACCTGGACATCGACGACCCGGACCTGCCGGACCGGATGGCACGGCTGCTCGGCGGTATCGCCACCGGCTACACCCGGGCGCTGCGCGACCGCACCCTGGACGAGCAGGAAACCATCCGCCGCGCGGCGTTGGTCGCCCGGGAGCAGGCCGAGATCGCGCTGCGCGAGAGCGAGGCCCGGTACCGGCACCGGGCCACCCACGACCCGCTCACCGACCTGCCCAACCGGAGCTTGTTCACCCAGCGGCTGGACGACGTGTTCAGCAGGACCGGGCGTACCGGCAGGGACGGACGCCGACTCGGCGTCTGCTTCGTCGACCTCGACGGTTTCAAGATCGTCAACGACACCCTCGGTCACCACATCGGGGACCTGCTGCTGGTCTCCGTCGCCGAGCGGCTGCGCCGGGGCGTCGGCGAACACCTGGTGGCCCGCATCGGTGGCGACGAGTTCGTCATCCTGGTCGCCGACACCACCTGCACCGACGACGTGCTCAAGGTCGCCGAAGCCGCGCTCGCCGCGATCGGCGAACCGGTCGTCGTCGACGGCCACGAACTGACCGTGACCGCCAGCATCGGCATCGTGGAACGCCTGGTCGCAGGCACCACTCCGAGCGAGGTGATGCGGGCCGCCGACGTCACCCTGCACTGGGCGAAATCGGCGGGAAAGGGCCGGTGGGCACTGTTCGATCCGGTGCGCAACGACCACCAGTTGGCCCGGTACGCGCTGTCGGCGGCGATGCCCGCCGCTCTCGACCGGGGCGAGTTCTACCTGGACTACCAGCCGCTGGTCGCGCTCGCCGGCGGCGCGCTGCTCGGCGTCGAGGCGCTGGTCCGCTGGCGGCACCCGACGATGGGGGTACTCGGGCCGGACCGGTTCATCTCCCTCGCCGAGGACTCCGGGCTGATCGTCCGGCTCGGATCGTGGGTGCTGGCGGAAGCCTGCCGGGAGGCCCGGCGCTGGCTGGACCGCAGCGCGAACGCCCCGTTCGTCAGTGTCAACCTGGCTGTCCGGCAGGTCAACGACCCCGGTTTGGTGCGGTACGTGACCGAGGTGCTCGCCGACACCCGGCTACCAGCCGACCGGCTGCAGCTGGAGATCACCGAGAGCGCCCTGATGAGCACCGCTGACGGACCGGTCCGCACCCTGCGAGAGCTGGCCGACCTGGGCGTACGGATCGCCATCGACGACTTCGGGACGGGCTACTCCAACCTGTCCTACCTTCGCTCGCTGCCGGTGCAGGAGCTGAAGCTGGCCGGGAAGTTCGTCGAAGGGCTCCGTGCCCCGGCTGGCACCGACCGGACCGACGAGAGCATCCTGCTCACCCTGGTGACGCTGGCCCACACGCTGCGGCTGACGGTCACCGCCGAAGGAGTGGAGACCGCCGGGCAGGCCGAGCGGCTCCGGGCAATCGGCTGCGACGCCGCCCAGGGCTGGCATTTCGGCCGGCCCGGACCAGCCGACGGGATCACCGAACGACTCGGCTGACGCCGCAAGCAGCCGCCCACCGCAGGGCCAGGCGACGCCGCTGAGGGGTCAGGCCGCCCCGAGGTCAGCGCCGGATTCAGGCCACCGGGGCCAGGCCGCTCAGCCGGCCAGCAGCGACGCCAGCCGCTGCGCCTGGGTGTCCCACCGCCACTCACGCTCCACCCAGGTCCGACCGGCGGCCCCCATCCGCCGAGCCAGCTCCCGGTCGGCCAGCAGGCCCGCCAGCCGGTCAGCCAGCTGGCTCGGGTCTCGACCGTTCACGACGTACCCGGTCTCGCCGTCGCGGACCGCATCCGGCGCGCCGCCGGAATCCCCGGCCACCACCGGCAGCCCGGTCGCCGATCCTTCCAGGTAAACGATGCCCAGGCCTTCCACGTCGAGCCCGCCGCGACGGGTGCGGCAGGGCATCGCGTACACGTCCCCGGCGGCGTAGTGCGCCGGCAGTTCCGCCCAGGGCACTGCCCCGGTGAAGGTGACGTCGTCGGCCACCCCGGCGCGCCGGGCGAGTCGTTGCAACCGGCGGCGGTCCGGGCCGCCGCCGACGATCAGCAACGCGGCGCCCGGCACCCGACGCCGAACCAGCGGCCAGGCCCGGATCAGCGTGTCCTGACCCTTGCGCGGCACCAGCCGGGACACACAGACCACCACTGGCCGGTCCGACAACCGGTGCCGGCGGCGCACCTCGCCGCCGTCGACGCCCGGATGGTAGGCATCGGTGTCCACCCCCGGGGCGAGCCGACGCAGCTCGGTCAGCCCGCCGATCGCGCGGTCCAGCCGGACCCGGGTGTACTCCCCCAGGTAGGTCACCACGTCGGCGGCGCTGGCGATCCGACGCAGCATCGACCTCGCGCCGGGCAGCGCGGCCCACCCCACCTCGTGCCCATGAGTCAGGGCCACCGTCCGGCTGATCTCGACCCGCCGGCGCAGACCGTCGGCGAGCAGGCCGAGCGGCGCGGCCGCCCCGAACCAGACGGTGTCGCAGCCCCGGGCCCGCGCCAGGGCGGCGGTCTGCCGGGCCACCGCCGGCGTGGGCAGCAGCATGCCGGTCGGGTTACGGATCACCTCGAACGGCTGTTCGGCGTCGAACCGCTCGGCACCGTCGTAGCTCGACGCGTAGACCACGATGGTCTGTGCGGGCTGCCGCAACGCCAGATTGTGCACGAACGACTGGATGCCGCCGGGCCGCGGCGGGAAGTCGTTGGTGACCAGCAGGGTGCGGATCATCGGCCCGCCTGGTCGGCGTACCTTCGGGCCGCCGCGATCCGTTCCACGGTCGACGGGTGCGTGGCGGAGTAGAGGTACTCCCAGCGGGGCGGGTCCGGATCGGCGAGATTGATCGCGGACAGCCGGCGGTGCACCGCCGCGTACGCCGCCGGGTCACCGTGCAGCGCCAGCGCGTGCTCGTCGGCGCGGGCCTCGATCCGGCGCGACACCAGCGCCTGCGCCGGTGTCGCCACCAGGCCGACCAGCGTGACCACGGCCAGCAGCAGGGCGATCGACCGCGGCTCAGCGATGTCGGCGACGCCGGCCGCCCGCAGCACCGGCCGCCAGCTGCCGAGCAGGTACAGCCCGATGACGGCCGCGGCCGCACCGAGTGCGCCCAACCCGGTACCGGTCAGCACGTCCCGCGCGCGGGCGTGGCCCAGCTCGTGGGCGACCACGGCGGCCAGCTCCGCCGGAGGCGCCTCGAGCAGCAGGTTGTCGTAGACGACGATCCGCCGGGTGGGGCCGAACCCGGACACGTAGGCGTTGACCGCGCGGGTACGCCGGGACGCGTCGGCGACCAGCACGTCCCGCACCGGGACGCCGTCGCGCTCGGCCAGCTCCAGCAGCTGCGTGCGCACCGGACCGTCCGGCATCGGGGTGAACTTGTTGAACACCGGCTCGACCAGTACCGGCAGAACGAACGACAGCAGCACCACCAGGGCGGCCGCACCGGCCGCGGCCAGCGCCCACCACCAGCGGGGGGCAAGCCGAACGACGGTGTAGAAGCCGAGCAGGGCCACCGTCGCGATGACCGCGCCGACCGCGTACGACCGGACCAGGTCCAGCCCCCAGCCGGCCCAGCCCTGCGTGGCCAGCCCGTGCTCGGTCAGGATCCGGTGCCGCCAGGCGGCGAACGGCAGGGTCAGCAGGTCGGCCAGGAACACCACGAGCAGCCCGCCGAGCAACGCCTGGGCGGCCCAGTGACCGCCGAACGGCCGGCCGGCGACCTCCACCAGCCGGGCACCGACCGGGGTGAACCCGAGCAGCAGCGCCACGAGCAGGCCGGCCAGCATCGCGCCGTAGCGACCCGGGCGCAACGCCGCCCGCAGGGCCCGCCCCCGTTCGACCTGGTCGACGGGCAGCTCACGCAGGGCGGCGAGCTGGTCGGCGCGGGGCACCGGCGGCCGCTGCCACGGCACCAGCACTGCCGCCGCGACGACGACCGCCACCACCAGGACGACGAAGGTGACCAACGCCCATGCGCGAGGCGTCATCGGGCTCCTTCCGCCGGCCGGTCGCCCGACCATCCTAGGTGTGCCGGCGCGGTCCCGGTCCGCGCTCGGGCGACAGACCGGATCCTGTCAGGTGGACCGGTCGATCGCTCAGGCGACCTGTCTTCGGGACCGGGGCCGGCGCTGCCGGCGGCCACGCGGCGCGGCCGTCGACCCGCCGAGCACCTCGACGTCGAACCCGGCGCGCGCGAAGACCTCGATCGCGTACCGCTCGCCGGCGTCCAGGTTGGTCACCGCGTCCGGGCTGTCGATCAGGGCACTGACCAGGCAACCCCGGCAACTCGGGCCGCGCTCGACGGCGCAGGTGTCACAGTCGATCAGCATGGTCGTCTCCTCACGTGACGGTGCGATCGGACAGTGGCCGGCGGTGACCGGCCCCCGTACGACGCAGCATCGCCGACCGACCACCGCCAGTGACATCGACGATAGGCATCAGGTACGACAGTTCCGCGCGACCGGGTGTCAGCTCAGGACCGGGCCAGTCGACGCAGCAGCGAATCAGCGCCCATCGGGTACGCGCCGTGCCGCCGGACCCCGTCGGCCACCTCCCGGTCGGAGGAGACCACCACGATCACCCGGCCGGACGGCTCGGCCCGGACCAGCCGACGGATGAGTTCATCGGCCGTTTCCCCTTTGCGGGAGAACAGCACCCGTACGCCGCGTGGGGCCGGCGGCAACCCGTGCATCCGCTCGGCGCCGTCGAAGACCACGGTCACCTCGTCCCCGGTCTGCGCGGCGATCCCACCGAGCCCGGTGATCAACCGCTTACGTTGCTGCTCCAGCGGCATCTCACCGAAGCCCCGCTTGGTCACGTTGTAGCCGTCGACGACGAGGTGGGCCCGGGGCAGGGCGAGCAGGTCGTCCAGCCGGACCGGGTCGTCGGTGTCGCGGGCCCGGGTTGACGTCGCCGCCGCCGGCCGGTCGGTGAACGCGTCGGCGACGTAGTCGGCCGGCAACCGGTCGGCCGGGTCCAGGGCAAGCTCCCGCCGCAGCCCCTGGGCTGCCTGCCCGATCGTCTCCAGCAGCAGCCACAGCCGGGCGTCGTCGACCGCCCGGGCCTCCTTCGCCGACTGCCGGGCGGCGCCGGCGGTCAGCTCCGCGTCGGCGAGCCTGGCGCGCAGCCGCCGCAGCTCCGCGTCGTGGTCGGCGGCGGCCCGCGCGGCGCGGCCGCGTTCGGTGGCGAGCAGTTCGTTGGCCCGCCGTTGCTGCGCCTGCGCCTCACGCAGCGTGCGGGACAGCTGCCGGGACTCCTCGCGGAGCTGGCCCAGCTCCTCGCGTACCCGGGCCAGCTCGTCGCGGAGCTTCTCCACCTCGACCCGGGCGACGGTGCGGTCATGTTCGGCCCGATTGGCGCGGGCCTCGGCATCACGGATCAGCTCGGCGACGGCGGCGCGGTCGGCCTCGGCCCGGACCGCCGCACCGGCGGCGTCGACCAGCTCACGCCAGCCCGCCGGCCGCATCAGGTACGCCAGGGCGGCGACCTCGACCGGGTCCGCCGCCGCGGGCGAGACCCCTTCGCTGACCGCCGTGCCCAGCTCACCGGCCTCGGTCAGCGCGCGGGCAGCCACCCGCTGCCGCAACGACGGATCGTTGGTGAGCGCTGCCGCGATGGCCGCACCGCCGTAGCGGGCCCGCCGGTTCGGCGCGAACTTGGCGACCTTGCGCAGCTGGGGTGGCATCTCGTCGGTCGGGATCTCGGGCAGCGCGGCGGCGGCGAGCACGACGATGCGCGACCGCACCGGCTCCGGCAGCACCGGCTCGGCGGGTGGACCACCGGCCGGCTGGTCGGCGGACAGGGGCAGGGCGCCGGTCGTCGGCGCCGCCCCCTCGGGACGAGCGTCGGTCGGATCCGGTGCGGCCATGCACCCCAGTCTCCCACCGGGTGGCCGCCGCGTGCCCGACAGGAAGAATGATCTCGTAGAGTCGATCGGATCGTTACCGATGGCACCCATGAGACGGCTGTGTCGTACCCACGTCCTATCGTCTGCGCCGTGGCACCGCCTGACCCCGCACCTCGACCGGCCTACACCCAGGGCTCGATCGACTCGCTGCTGTCAGCCGGGCCGGACCAGTCGCTGTCGACCGGCACGGACCGGTCGCTGCGGGAGACCACCTTCGTCGTGCTGGATCTGGAGACCACCGGCGGCGCGCCGGACGGCGGCGGCATCACCGAGATCGGCGCGGTCAAGGTGCGCGGCGGCGAGGAGCTCGGCGTCTTCGCCACGCTGGTCAACCCGGGCCGGCCGGTGCCGCCGTTCATCACCGTGCTCACCGGCATCACCGAGGCGATGCTCGTTCCCGCGCCGCCGATCGAGCAGGTGCTGCCCAGCCTGCTGGAGTTTCTCGGCGGCGCGGTGCTGGTGGCGCACAACGCGCCGTACGACGTGGGTTTTCTCAAGGCAGCGTGCGCCCGGCACGGCTATTCCTGGCCGGCGCCGACGGTGCTGGACACCGCAGCCCTCGCCCGCCGGGTGCTGACCCGCGACGAGGTGCCCAACCGCAAGCTCGGCACTCTCGCCGGCTACTTCCGCACCCCTCGGCGTCCCACCCACCGGGCCCTGGCCGACGCCCAGGCGACCGTGGACGTGCTGCACGGGCTGATCGCCCGGCTCGGCGGGCACCAGGTGACGAGCATCGGCGACGCGGTCGAATTCAGCCGGGCGGTCAGCGACGTCCAGCGACGCAAGCGGCACCTCGCCGATGGGTTGCCCCGCTCCCCCGGGGTGTACATCTTCCGGGCGGCCGACGACCGGCCACTGTACGTCGGCACCTCGGGCGACGTCGCGACCCGGGTACGCAGCTACTTCACCGCCGCCGAGCGGCGGGCGCGGATGTCCGAGATGCTGGCCGCAGCCGTGCGGGTCGACGCGGTCGAATGCGCCCACCGGCTGGAGGCCGAGGTACGTGAGCTGCGGCTGATCGCCGCCCACGCGCCGCCGTACAACCGCAGGTCGAAGTTCCCGGAGCGGGTGGTCTGGTTGAAGGTCACCGACGAGGTCTATCCACGGCTGTCCACCGTCCGGGCGATCTCACCGGCCGACACCACCGTGCTCGGGCCGTTCGCCTCCCGCCGGGCGGCCGAGCTGGCCGCCGCCGGCATCCACGACGCGCTG
The DNA here is from genome assembly GCF_048060245.1 of Micromonospora sp. LOL_014. Taxonomy (NCBI): domain Bacteria; kingdom Bacillati; phylum Actinomycetota; class Actinomycetes; order Micromonosporales; family Micromonosporaceae; genus Micromonospora; species Micromonospora sp. LOL_014. The sequence goes on along the minus strand of NZ_JBHMIP010000009.1, from coordinate 98,501 downwards.
CCGCTGCGTCAGTGCACCCACCGGTTGTCCACCCGGACCCGGACCCCGGCCTGCGCGCTGGCCGAGCTGGGTCGTTGTCCGGCACCGTGCGAGCACCGGATCGACCCGCTGCAGTACGCCGAACTGGCCGTCACCCCGCTGCGTACGGCCCTCGAAACCGACCCGCAGCCACTGGTCGACACGTTGCTCGCCCGGATCGACCGGCTCGCCGCCGGGCAGCGGTTCGAGGAGGCGGCGGTGGTCCGGGGCCGGTTGGCCGCATTCCTGCGGGCGACCGTCCGGATGCAGCGGTTGACCGCGCTGACCCGCATCACCGAGCTGGTCGCGGCACGACGGGCCGGGCACGGTGGCTGGGAGCTGGCGATCGTCCGGCACGGTCGGCTCGCCGCCGCTGGCGTGTCGCCCCCACGGCAGCACCCTCGGGCCGCCATCGAGCTACTGTGCGCCACCGCCGAGACGGTGCCGGCCGGGCACGGTCCGGTGCCCCGGGCGAGCGCGGCCGAGAGCGAGCGGATTTTGTCCTGGTTGGAGCCGGACCAGACCCGACTGGTCAGGGTGAGCGGGGACTGGTCCTCGCCGCTGCGCGGCGCCGGCCGATTCCACCATTTGCTGGTCAAGGCCGAGGAAGCCGCCCGGACGACGGCCGGCGTCAACGAAGCGGACCAAAGACTCGACCGATCGATCACCCGCAAGTAGCCGATCGTACTACGCTCGCTCGCTTAGTCTGTTAGACAAGTGCAGTCCTGTCAGCCAACGCCCGATTCGTGGCGTGCGTCCGGGCGGTCTACCGGCCGGGCGATGGGTGAGGAGGTGTCTCCGCGTGGACGTCGACGCCGGTCCCGGCGCCGCCATCGGACGTTTCCTGCCCACCGCGACACCCCTGTCCGCCCGCCTGCGGGCCTGGCTGTCCTGGTCACCCGGCTCGCCGGAACCGGTCGCCGAGCTGATCCGGGTCCACCGGTCGATCCACCCGTCGGCGGACCCGGCGGTGCTGCGCCGCGGCTACCAGATCGCCGACAGCATGCACGCCGGCCAGTACCGCAAGAGCGGCGAGCCGTACATCACCCACCCGTTGGCCGTCGCGGAGATCTGCGCCGGGCTCGGCATGGACACCACCACCCTGGTGGCCGCGCTGCTGCACGACACCGTCGAGGACACCACGTACGACCTGCCGACACTGGCCGCAGACTTCGGCGACGAGGTCGCCCACCTGGTTGACGGGGTGACCAAGTTCGACAAGGCGTTCTACGGCAAGGCCGCCGAGGCCGAGACCATCCGAAAGATGATCATCGCTGCGGCGAAGGACGTCCGGGTGCTGGTCATCAAGCTCGCCGACCGGCTACACAACATGCGGACCCTCGGTGTGCGCTCCCCTGCCTCCCGGGCCCGGATCGCCAAGGCGACCCTGGACGTGCTGGTCCCGCTCTGCGATCGGCTCGGCATCCAGAAGCTCAAACGGGAGCTCGACGACATCGTCCTGTTCCATTTGGAGCCGGAGGCCTACCAGCAGATCGAGGAACACCTGGCCAACCGACCGGGCTGGGCGACGTACCTGGACACCGTCTGCGGACAGGCGCGGGTGACGCTACGCCGGGAGAAGGTCACTGCCCGGGTCGCGGCCCGGCCCCGGCACCGCTACTCGATCTGGAAGGACACCGTCGCCGGTGGCCACCCGGCACCGTTCGACCTGCCCCGCATCGAGGTCGTGGTCACCGGGCCGGACACCGACTGCTACGCGGCGCTCGGCGCGATCCACTGCCGCTGGCGACCGGTACCGGGCAGGTTCAAGGACTTCATCGCGGCGCCGAAGAACAACCTCTACCGCTCGCTGCACACCACGGTCATCGGCCCGGACGAACGTCCACTCGAGGTGCTGATCCGGACCGACGCGATGCACCGCTCTGCCGAGTTCGGCATCGCCGCGCCGTACCACTTCCCCAAGCCCGGCCGCAGTCGTGCCGCCGCCCGCGCCGACGAGCTGGCCTGGCTACGCAGGGCGATCGACTGGTCACAGGAGAACATCGACGCCGACCAGTTCGTTCACTCGCTGCGCTGCGACCTGGTGGACGCGCAGATCCAGGTCTTCACCGACGGCCGGCCGATCGTGCTGCCGGCCGGGTCGACGCCGGTCGACCTCGCATACGAGCTGGATTCACGGAAAGGCGCGCACTGTCTCGCCGTACGGATCAACGGCCGACTGGCACCGCTGGCCTCCGAGTTGACCGACGGCGACGTGGTCGAGATCTTCACCGAGAGCGACGACCAGCCGACCGGGACGGCACCGGCGTCAGCCGGGCCGCGGAAGGAGTGGCTGGGTTTCGTCAAGTCGCCGCAGGCCCAGATGCAGATCAACCGCTGGTTCGCCGAACACTCCGAACCGGGCATCAGCATCAGCGACAAGGTACGCCTCGGCCGCGCCACCGTCAGCCTGATCCTGCGCAAACACGACCGGGCGTTGTCCAACGACAAACCACTGCGCCAGCTCGCGGAGAGCCTCAAGTACCCGGACATGGAGACCCTGCTGGTCGCGGTGGTGGACCGGACCATCGAGCCCGAGGCCGTCGTCGACCAGCTCATCGCCCTGGTCGACCAGCCGGGCTGACCTGGCCCGGCGCCGGTGACCGGCTACCTCTAGCCTGAACAGTATGATCATCCGCCGATCCCCCGCACGCGCCCTGTTGTACGGCGTGTTCTACCGGTTGCCGCACCCGGTCCGTCGGCGGTTGGTCCGGCTCGCTGTGCAGAAGTACATCGTCGGCGCCGTGACGCTGGTGACCGATGCCGAAGTCGATCCGTCGGCACCCGCCCGACTGCTGCTGCTGCGCCAGCCACCCGGCCGGGGCTGGACGCTGCCCGCCGGTCTGCTGCGACACCGCGAAGCGCCGGTGGTCGGCGCGGCCCGGGAGCTCGCCGAGGAGACCGGCATCCGGCTGGCCCCGGACCAGCTACGCCCGGCGGTGCCGAACGCCGTGGTGCACGCCAAGGGCTGGGTGGACGTCGTCTTCGAAGCCGCCGTGGCAGCGTCGCGAACCCAACTGGTGGTGGACGGGGCCGAGGTGTACGAAGCCGCCTGGCACCGGCTCGACGACCTGCCCCGGCTGACCCCGGCGACCGCCCGGCTGCTGGCGCACTACGGCATCGGACCGCTCGTCGTGCCAGCGGAGACCGACGTACCAGCGAAGACCGGCCCGCCAGCGGGCCAGGAGCCGGGGTGAGCGCACCGGCGGTCGGACCGGACCGGATCTGCGCAGTGGTCCTCGCCGCCGGTGAAGGCCGCCGGCTGCGGCCGTTGACCGGTCTCGTCCCGAAGGCGCTCTGCCCGGTCGGGAACGTACCGCTGCTGGACCGGGCACTCGACCGGGTCGGAGCCCTCGGCTTCACCGGGCCGGCGGCGGTCGCGGTCAACGCCTGCTACCTCGGCCGGCAGGTGGTGACCCATGTCGGAGACCGGGCACAGCTGTCCGTGGAGCCAGGAGACCCGTTGGGCACCGCCGGCGGCGTCGGCCGGCTACGCGACTGGATCGGCGGTCGCGGCGTGCTGGTCGGCAACGTCGACGGCTATCTAGCCCATCCAGATCTCGATCCTGGGCCGGACATCGCGACACTGCTCGACGGCTGGGACGGCGAAACCGTCCGGCTGCTGGGCAAGCGGTTCACCGACCCGGCCGCCCGGGGCGGCTTCGACGGGCACCGGTTCGCCGGCTTCTCGCTGCTGCCGTGGCGCTACGTCAGCGGACTACCGGCCGCCCCCGGCGAGCTGGTCCGTACCGTCTGGCGGCCCGCGGAGGCGGCCGGCGCGCTGCAGGTGATCAACTATCCGGGTACCTACCTGGACACCGGGACACCACCGGACTACCTCGCGGCCAATCTGCATGCGGCAGGTGGCCGGAGCCTCCTCGACCCGTCGGCCACGGTGACCGGCCCGGTCGACCGCTCCGTCGTCGGTGCCGGCGCGGTGGTACGGGGGACGCTGGTCCGCTCAGTGGTGTGGCCCGGCGCGCAGGTGCATGCGGGGGAACGGCTGACCGACGCGATCCGGGTGGGCAGCGATCTGACAGTGTCCGCCGGTTGACCGTTCACTATTGAGTAACATCGGCGGCGGACGCCGGTGAGAGACGGAGGGCCTGCGTGATCACTGCCATCGTGTTGATCGACTGCGCCACGGACTCGATCCCGGAGGTGGCCGAGGCGCTCGCCGGTCTCGACGGGGTGAGCGAGGTCTACTCGGTGGCCGGGCACGTGGACCTGATCGCGATCGTCCGGGTGCGGGAGTTCGACCAGATCGCCGATGTGATCGCCGGACGGATCTCGAAGGTTCCGGGCGTACTCAGCACCGAGTCGCACATCGCCTTTCGCGCCTACTCGCAGCACGATCTGGAAGCGGCCTTCGCCATCGGGCTGGCCGACACGGACTGACCGACGACAGCGCTGAGCCAACCGCGGGAACTGACAGCTGCCGCAGGCAGAGCCGCCCAGCAAACATGACGACGCGGCTGGTCGGCGGGGCCCCAGACCCCTGGCGACCAGCCGCGTCACCGTACGGTGTCTGACGTCGGCTGCCCGTCAGCAGACGGGCGGTGAGGTCGACGGTGCCCAGCGGAACGAGGTGATCTGATCGTTCGCAAGCGGATCAACGTTGCCACCGCCGCTGTAGGGCGGGACGAAGATGTGCCAGTTGCCATCGTAGTTGAGGTCGGGATACAGGCAGACGCCCCGGGCGGAAGTGTTCCGGACCGAGCTGATCTTGTCGTCGAAGCTCCATGCCCGTAGGTCCGGCTGGTTGCCGGTGTTGACCGACGCCCAGACCATCAGGCCGTTACCTCCGCTGTGCTCCCACATGCACATGGCGTTGGCCGGACAGTCCCAGTAGGCGGCTTGCGCAGGCGACGGCGTCACGACTACCAGGGCCATGGTGGCGCCAATGGCCCACGTCAGCAACTTCCTTGCCAGCTTCACGTAGCTCCTCCTCCGAGCGACTACCTTGCGGTTGATCGATCGCTGTCGACTATGACGCTACGTCGAGAGGAAACCGTCACCAATGGATCACCGCAGTCTCTTAGGGATACCGCTACTACCATGGCGACAGGGCTTGTGGGGGCGGCCGGTGCAGGTATGAGATCACAGAGGCGCCCGCCGATCTGCTCGGCGGACGCCTCTGTCGACTCCGGGTGCGCGGTGGTCAGCGGCTGCCGCTGCTGATCTCCTCGCGGTCGGCCGGCTGCTTCTCCTTGCCAGCCGACCGCAGTTCGGCCGGCTGTTCCTCGGCCGGGTCGATCGCCACATGCGCTGGCGGCGGAACCTGTGCCGGCTTCTCGATCGGGAAGAAGAAGCCCTTGACCGCCGGGCCGAGCGCGCCTAGCCGGTTCATCTTTTTCGGCACCACCCAGCCGACGTACTCCAGCTTGCCGTGGCCGTGCTCGTCGGTCGGTCCCAGCGGCTGGTGCACTTCGACGAAGCGGCCGTCAGGCAGCCGTCGGATGATGCCGGTCTCGACACCGTGCGCCAGCACTTCCCGGTCGTGCTGCTGCAGACCGAGACAGATCCGGTAGGTGACGTAGTAGGCCAACGGCGGGAGCAGGATCAATCCGATCCGGCCGGCCCAGGTCATCGCGTTCAGGCTGATGAAGAACTTGTCGGCGAACACGTCGTTGCCGCCGGAGATGGTCAGCACGATGAAGAAGGTGACCGCCATCGCGCCGACGGCGGTCCGGGCCGGCACGTCCCGGGGCCGCTGCAGCAGGTTGTGGCTGGCTTTGTCCTTCGTGTACCGCGCTTCGAGGAACGGGTACACCAGGGAGAGCATGACCAGGATGCCGGGCAGTACCACGGTCGGCCAGAACAGCGGCGGGATCACGTACCCGTCACCGATCGGGATGGTCAGCTCCCACGCTGGCATCAACCGGGTGGAGCCGTCCAGGAACATGACGTACCAGTCGGGTTGGCTCGCCGCCGAGACCACGGCGGCCTCGTACGGGCCGAACAGCCACACCGGGTTGATCTGGAAGACTCCCGCCATCAGGGCGACCACCCCGAAGACGATCATGAAGAAGCCGCCTTGCTTGATTGCGTAGCGGGGGAACATCCGCTCGCCGACCACGTTGTCGTTGGTCCGTCCCGGGCCAGGCCACTGGGTGTGCTTCTGCTTGAAGACCAGGCCGAGGTGGGCGCTGATCAGCGCCACCAGCAGCCCGGGGATCAGCAGCACATGGGCGATGTAGAACCGGCTGATGATGATCGTGCCCGGGAACTCGCCGCCGAAGATCGACGAGGTGACCCAGGACCCGATCACCGGGATGGACAGCATGATCGCCGACGCGATCCGCAGCCCGGTGCCGGACAGGCCGTCGTCGGGCAGCGAGTAGCCGGTGAAGCCGGCGAGGAAGCCGACCCAGAACAGCAGCGAGCCGATGATCCAGTTGGCCTCACGCGGCTTGCGGAACGCGCCGGTGAAGAACACCCGCAGCATGTGCACCACGATCGACGCCATGAACAGCAGCGCCCCCCAGTGGTGCATCTGCCGCATGATCAGGCCGCCCCGGACGTCGAACGAGATGTCCAGCGTCGACGCGTACGCCGCCGACATGGGGATGCCGCGCAGCGGGGCGTAACTGCCGTCGTAGGTGACCTCCTCCATCGACGGGTCGAAGAAGAAGGTCAGGTAGACGCCGGTGAGCAGGACGACGACGAACGAGAAGAGCGCGATCTCACCGAGCAGGAACGACCAGTGGTCCGGGAAGACTTTGTTCAGCAGCTTGCGCAGCGGCGTAGCTGCCTGGAACCGGTCGTCGAGCTGCCCGGCGGCCTGGCCGGGCAGCGCACGGGCGTCGAACTTACGGCGTTTCATGGCCGCTCCCAGAAGTCGGGTCCGACGATCTCGGTGTAGTCGGAGGTGGCGACGAAGAAGCCCTCGTCGTCGACGGAGATGGGCAGCTGCGGCAGCCGACGGCTGGCCGGGCCGAAGACCGGCTTGGCGTTGTCGGTGATCAGGAACTGCGACTGGTGGCAGGGGCAGAGCAGCCGGTTGGTCTGCTGCTCGTACAGGCTCGCCGGGCAGCCCGCGTGGGTGCAGATCTTCGAGTACGCGATGTAGTTGCCCCACATGTAGTCGGGCTTGCCCACCGCCTCGTTGTTCTCCCGGGCGGTCCGGGCGTCGTCCAGCCGCAGATGGATCAGCAGGGTCGGCGAGTCGGCGTACCGGTTGGTGTGCCCGCCGGGAATTCCGGGGAAGACCGTCATCTGACCACCGACGCTGACGTCCGCGGGCCGGATCGGCGAGCCGTCCTCCCTGGTCAGCCGGACCAGCTCGGTGCCGCCACCGACCGTCTCGACCGGCTCCCAGCCGGTGGTGGCCATCTGGTTGTCGGTGTGCGGATCCCGGATCAGGCCGCCGACCAGCGGTGCGGCCGCGACCGCGGCGACCGGAGCCAACCCGGCCAGCAGCGACACCCCGAGCAGCGGACGGCGCTTCACCCCGAGCTCGTCCACCATGTAGGTGAGCGTGCCGCCGGTGATCTTGCGGTCGTCCGGGCTGGACGGGCCGTCGTGCCGGTCCTGGATTGCCACCTCGTGGGGCAGCAGCTTCTTGCCCCAGGTAAGGATGCCGACGCCGATGGCCAGCAAGGTCAGCCCGAGGCTGACGCCCAGCAGCGGAGTGTAGAACTTGCTGATCCCGGTGCCGAGCTCGTACTCCCAGGGCCACCAGATGTACACCACCAGGAACGCGGTCGCGGTGAGCCCGGCGAGCAGGAACAGCCCGGCGACGAACCGGCTGATCCGCCGTTCCGTCCTGGTGCCGGGTACCGGAAATGGCGGCTCGTAGTGGACGATCTCGATGTCGTCGCGCCGGGCGCCCTCGCGCAGCACGTCGAACGACGTCAGCCGAGGGTCGTCCAGGCTCACCTGCGCCGGCTGGCGGTGCTGCTGAGTGGTGGTGGTGGTGGTGTCGATGTCGGTGCTCATGACTTCCCCGCAATCCACAGGCTGGCGAAGACCAGCGCGGTGATGCCGACCAGGAAGATGGCGATGCCCTCGGTCACCGGACCGTACCGGCCGAGGTTGGCCAGCCCGCCGGGGTCACCGTCGGTCTTCAGCCCTTCCTGCACGAAGGCGATGATGTCGCGCTTCTGCTCGGGGGTGAGCTGGTTGTCCCCGAAGACCGGCATGTTCTGCGGACCGGTCAGCATGGCGGCGTACAGCTGCCGGTCGGTGGCCGGGTCCAGGCTCGGTGCGTACTTGCCGGAGGACAGCGCGCCGCCGCCGCCGCTGAAGGCGTGGCAGGACGAACAGTTGATCCGGTAGAGATGGCCGCCGACGGCGATGTCACCGCCGGTACGCAGCATGTCGCCGGCCGGCAGCTGCGGGCCGCCGCCCAGCTCCTGGATGTACTGGCCGAGCTGGCGGATCTCCTCCTCGGTGAAGACCACCGGCTTGCGCTCGGCCTGGGCCTCCTGTCGGGCCATCGGCATCCGGCCCGAGCCGACCTGGAACTCCACCGACGCCGATCCGACACCGATCAGACTGGGGCCGCGTCCCTCGACGCCCTGGGCGTTACGCCCGTGGCAGGAGATGCAGCTCTGGTCGAACAGCGCCTTGCCGTCCTCGGCCGCCTGGGACAGCTGCGGGGTGTCCTGCGCCTGCAGGCCAGGGGCGAAGACGGTGTACGCACCGCCGGCCAGGAACAGCGCGGCGAGCAACCGGACCGCGGTGCCCAGCCGACGGCGGCCCCGGCCTCGCGGCGTGGCCCGCCCGCTGCGCAGCCGGGCGAGGAGACCACGTCCGCGGTCGGCTCGCCGGTCGGCGGGGGTGTCAGATGTCATTGACCTGAATCCTTGTCGGTTTTGCGACCTGCCTGGTCGGCACGACGCCGCACCATCACGGTGAGTGACCGCTTGATGATCATTGCAGCCAGTAGATCATGAAGTAGAGGCCGATCCAGACCACGTCAACGAAGTGCCAGTAGTACGACACGACGATGGCCGAGGTGGCCTGGGCTGGAGTGAACCGCCCCATCGTGGTCCGGACCATGTAGATCAGGAAGGCGACCAGGCCACCCGCCACGTGCAGCCCGTGGAAGCCGGTGGTGAGGTAGAACACCGAGCCGTAGCCGTCACCGTTGATCTTGATGCCGTGGTGGACCAGCTCCCGGTACTCGTTGACCTGGCCGAGCAGGAAGATCAGGCCCATCACGAAGGTGATCGTGAACCACCGCCGCAGCGCGTGCACGTCCCCCCGCTCCGCGGCGAACACCCCGATCTGGCAGGTGACCGAGGAGGCCACCAGGATCGCGGTGAAGACCGTCGCGTACGGGATGTTCAGCTGTGGGGTGTGCTCCTCCCACATGCTGTAGTCCGCCGCACGGATGGAGAAGTACATCGCGAACAGCGCCGCGAAGAACATCAGTTCGCTGGAGAGCCACACGATCGTCCCGACGCTGACCATGTTCGGTCGGGTCAGCGAGTGGATCCGGCTCTTGTCAATCGCTGGGGCCGCAGTCACGCGGTCATTATTGCTGCCGGTCAGTGCCCACGGACGGCGGGGTGGCAAACCCGACCCGTCGGTGGGCCGGATAACGTCGACCGAGGCCGCTGGCCTAGCCTCGTCATGTGGCAGATGTCGCTGCGATGGCCGTCCCGCCGTTCACGGTCTCGGCCCTGTTCACCGAGATCCAGCTGACCAACTGGCTGGCGCTGACACTCGTCGTGGCCGCCGGCCTCTACCTGTACGGGGTGCACCGGCTACGACTGCGCGGCGACCGGTGGCCGGTGTCACGCACCGTACTGTTCCTCGGCCCCGGACTGGGTGGCATCGCCGCCGTCACGGTGAGCGGACTGGGCGCCTACGACACCACTCTGCTGTCAGTGCACATGGTCCAGCACATGGTGCTGTCGATGATCGCGCCGATCTTTCTCGCCCTGGGCGCACCGATCACCCTGGCGCTGCGCACCCTGCCCGGCAACCCGCGGCGCCGCCTGCTCGCCGTCCTGCACAGCAGGTACGCCCGGGTGGTCGCCTTCCCGCTGGTCGCCTTCGGCCTGTTCGTGATCAACCCATTTGTGCTGTATTTCACTGATCTTTACCGGTTGACCCTGGAGAGCAGCCTCGCCCACGAGTTCGTCCACGCCCACTTCATCATGACCGGCTGCCTGTTCTTCTGGCCGCTGGTCGGGCTCGACCCGCTGCCCGGCCGCTGGCCGTACCCGGCCCGGGCGCTGCTGATGGTGCTCTCCGTGCCGTTCCACACCGTGCTCGGGCTCACCGTCATGCAGAGCAGCACCCTGTTCGGCGGCGACTGGTATCCGTCGCTCGGACTGACCTGGGCCGACCCGTGGGCCGACCAGGAGGTGGCCGGCGGCGTCCTGTGGGCCGGCGGGGAGTTCGTCAGCGTCACCATGCTCGCCGTGCTGGTGGTGCAGTGGATGCGCCAGTCCGAGCGGGAAGCCCGACGCATCGACCGGGAACTCGACCGCCAGGAGGCGCGACAGGCCCGCGTGGCGGCCGCCGCCGACTGACCCGCTCGCCGGACGCGACCCGGACGGACGGTACGATCAGCGCGCAGCTACGAGGTGGGAGTCGAGCGAGAAGATGACCGAGCGCGTGCACACCGTCCTGCTCTACAGCGATGACCCGCAGGTACGGGACCGGATGCGGCTGGCCGTCGGCACCCGCCCCGCCACCGACCTGACCGTCGAGTTCGTCGAGGCGTCCGACTACGCCGGCTGCGTCCGGCTGGTCGACGAGTACGAGATCGACCTGATGCTGCTCGACGGTGAGGCCACCCCCGGCGGCGGGCTTGGTATCGCCCGGCAGATCAAGGACGACCGCGCCGACGCGCCGCCGACCTGCGTGGTGATCGCCCGCGCCGCCGACCGCTGGCTGGCCTCGTTCGCCGAGGTCGACGCCACCCTGATGCACCCGCTCGACCCGGTGACCACCGGCCAGACCATCGCCGGCATGCTGCGCGGCCGGTCCGGCAAGCTGCCCGCCGCCTGACCCACCCCTGCACCGAGCCGCACCGTCCACGCTCCGCCGCACCGCCCCGCACCGCGCACGCCCCCATCGCACCTGGGAGAGGCCCCATGGGTGAACGGTCCTGGCCGAATCTGCTCAACGCGCTGCTCGCTGGCGAACAGCTCTCCACCGCCGACACCACCTGGGCGATGGACGAGATCATGACAGGCTCCGCCACACCCGCGCAGATCGCCGGCTTCGCCGTCGCGCTGCGAGCCAAGGGCGAGACGTCGGCCGAACTGGTCGGGCTGGTGGAGGCGATGATCGCCAACGCGGTGCCGGTCGGTCTGCCGGACGCGCTGCGCGCCGACGCGGTGGACGTCGTCGGCACCGGCGGCGACCGGGCGCACACGGTCAACATCTCCACCATGGCTGCGATCGTGGTGGCTGCGGCCGGTGCCCGGGTGGTCAAGCACGGCAACCGGGCTGCCTCGTCGTCGTGCGGGGCCGCCGACCTGCTGGAGCACTTCGGCATCCCGCTCGACCTGGGCCCCGAGGGGGTGGCCCGGTGCGTCGCCGAGGTCGGCATCGGGTTCTGCTTCGCCGCCCGGTACCACCCGGGGATGCGGCACACCGGGACGACCCGGCGGGAGATCGGCGTACCGACCGTATTCAACTTCCTCGGCCCGCTGACCAACCCGGCCCGGCCCCGGGCCGGGGCGATCGGCTGTTTCGACACCCGGATGGCGCCGGTGATGGCCGAGGTGTTCGCCACCCGGGGCGACACTGCACTGGTGATGCGGGGTGAGGACGGGCTGGATGAGCTCAGCACCGCCGCCCCGACCAGGGTCTGGTTCGCCGCCGACGGCGTGGTGCGCGCGATGGTCGTGGACGCCGCCGAGGACCTGGGGGTCGCCCGCAGCGCCCCCGGTGATCTCCGGGGCGGAGATGCCGCCTTCAACGCCGACGTCACCCGCCGGCTGCTCGCCGGCCAGACCGGTCCGGTCCGGGACGCGGTGCTGGTCAACGCCGCAGCGGCGCTGACCGCTCAGGCGGTACAGACCGGCGCCGCGCCGGTTGACGAGCCGCTGGAGACGATGCGGGCACAGTTGGGCCGGGCCGCCGAGGCAGTGGACAGCGGCGCCGCCGCCGCACTGCTGGACCGGTGGGTGCAAGTGGCCCAGTCGGCTGCGGGTACCACCACCGGGCCGCAGATTCGATGACGTAGCGTAGTCGCCGACCGCAAGGCTACGCGTACCTGCCGCTGATCCTGCGCTGGGTGCTGTACGTGGCGAGCGCCTCGCTCACCGTATGGATGCTGGCTACCGCCGGACCAGGAGTTGCTGCCCGGACTGCTGCTATTGACCGTCGGTCAGGGTGTCTGGGTGGCACTGCGGCCTGGCGGCTGCGGCACCCGCAACTGCTGCTCATGGTCGCCGAGGTGATCTACCGGTGATCTTCGCCCACGCGGCGGTCAAGGTCATCCGCCGACCCACCGTCGACCGCTGCGTCTGGTCCTCGCCGGAGCGGATCGGCACCTCGGTAGCCGTCGCCGGCTGGGTGCGAAGCTGCGCCGCCGCAACAATCGGTGACGGCCGGCTCAGCCGAAGCGGGTGATAGTCGACTCAGTGCTCGGCCCGGCTCAGTGCTCGGCGGTACGCCGGGTGCCGGTGTAGTACTCGAACAGCAGGCCGGCTGCGGTGGCGATCACCGAGAGCAGGCCGAAGATCAGCAGCCACCACTGCCAGAAGACCAGGCCGAGACCGGCGATGGTGGCGGCCAGCGCCACCCCGAACGGCCAGTAGCTGCCCGGGCTGAAAAAGCCGACCTCGCCCGCTCCGTCGGAGATCTCAGCGTCCGGCCGGTCCTCGGGACGCAGATCGATCCGACGCGACACGAACCAGAAGAAGCCGCCACACATCGCGCAGAGCAGGAAGGACAGGATCAGCGCCGTGGTGCCGATCCACTCGACGTGCCCGAGCTGCCCGTAGGTCCACGCCGGGTAGACACCGGACACGACGAGCAGGAACGCCGCGACGATGCCGAACAGTCGCCACTCGGTCTTCATGACCGGCCCTCAGCTTCCCGCGCCCTGGGCGCTCGCGTTCCCGAAGTTCTGCGCGTCACGCTTGGTGTCGAACGGGAAGGTGGTCACCGCGTACGGCTCCTCCCCGATCGCGGCCAACGCGTCCGGCGTCGAGCTACCGGCCTGCTTGGCCGCGATGAACTGGTCGTACTGCTCCGGGTCGACCACCCGCATCTCGAAGTTCATCATCGAGTGGTACGTGCCACACAGCTCGGCGCACCGGCCGACGTAGGCACCGTTCTGTTCGACGGTCACCTCGAACTGGTTACGGATGCTGCCCGGGAAGACGTCCCGCTTGAACAGCAGCTCCGGCACCCAGAACGAGTGGATGACGTCGGTACTGGTCTCCTCGAACCGGATGGTCCGCTCCGACGGGACCACCAGCACCGGGATGAGGTCGGAGGAACCGACCGTCGACGCCACCGTGTTGGCGTCTTCACCGACCCCGTCGCGGTAGTTGAACTGCCAGTTCCACTTGAACGCGACGACCTCGACGGTGACGTCCGGGTCCTCACTGAGCCGGTCGACGTCGGTCTGCACGACGGCCGTGTAGTAGAACAGGACCGACACGACCAGAATCGGCGCGATGGTGTAGAGGAACTCCATCGGCATGTTGAACCGGGTCTGCACCGGCAGCTGGTCGCCGCGCTTGCGGTACCGAATGATGCACCAGAAGATCAGGCCCCAGACAAAGACGCCGACCGCGAGCGCCGCGATCACCGAGGCGATCCACAGGTCGTACATCCGGTGGGCCTGCGGGGTGATGCCCTGCGGCCAGCCGAAGCCGCCGAACGCCTCCCCGACGTCGCAGCCAGTGAGCAGGGTGAGCAGTGCCGCGCCGCCGAGACCGAGCCCAGCGGCCCGGAACCGGAGCTGTCGCCGGCCGGGCGCGCGCCATGCGTGCGTCGGCTGCCGGCCGTCGGCCGACGGCTGCCCTGCTGAATCGCTTGCGACCACCTGGTCCTGCCTCCCTCGCGGTGCCACCGATGCCACCTGTGGCAGCCGGATCGACCTGGCCACGCGTGACGACATCGGCGATCAAAGGCGTCACCGACGGTCGCAGATTACTCGACCCGACGGGTCACCATCGGCGTGGGGTCTGGTTTGTCACCCGCCACGACCACCTGCGGGCCAGCCCACGGCCGGTACCGTCGACGGCTGTGGACTATCTCGACGCCGCGACCGCCGCACCGCTGCACCCGGTTGCCCGGGAGGCGCTGTCGGCGGCGTTGACCGACGGCTGGGCCGACCCGGCCAAGCTGTACACCCGGGCCCGCCGGGCCGGTCAGCTCCTCGACGCGGCCCGGGAGGTCACCGCCGACCTGCTGCGGGTTCGCACCGACGAGATCTCCTTCACACCCAGCGGTACGGTCGCCGCGCACGCCGCCGTCCTCGGCGGTCTCGCCGGGCGGCGTCGGGTCGGGCGCACCCTGGTGCACTCGGCGATCGAGCATTCGGCGGTGCTGCACGCCGGGCAGCGGCACACCGCCGACGGCGGCGAGTCGGTGTCGGTGCCGGTGAACCGGCTCGGCCGGCTCGATATGGCCGCCTGGTCGGCGGCGGTGGCCCGGCCGGGTGTGGCGTTCGCCGCACTGATCAGTGCCAGCCACGAGGTGGGTACCGTCCAACCGGTCGCCGAGGCGGCCCGGGTGTGCGCCGCGCACGAGGTGCCGCTGTACGTCGACGCCGCCCAGTCGGTCGGCCGGGTGCCGGTGCCGGACGGCTGGTCGGTGCTGACGGCCAGCGCCCACAAGTGGGGCGGGCTGCCGGGCGTCGGGGTGCTGGCGGTCCGCAAGGGCACCCGGTGGGAGTCGCCCTACCCAACCGACGATCGGGAATTCGGCCGCACGCCCGGAGCGGTGAACCTGCCGGCGGTGGTCGCGTCGGCGGCGGCGCTGCGCGCGGCGGCCGCCGAGGCGGACACGCAGGCCGCCCGGCTGTCGGCACTGGTGGACCGGATCCGCGCGACGGTGGCGGCGACCGTGCCGGACGTGGAGGTGGTCGGCGACCCGACCGACCGGCTGCCGCACCTGGTCACCTTCTCCTGCCTGTACGTCGACGGCGAGGCGCTGCTGCACGCGCTGGACCGGCGCGGCTTCGCCGTCTCCTCCGGCTCGTCATGTACGTCGTCCACGCTGCGCCCGTCACACGTGCTGGAGGCGATGGGGGTGCTGTCGCACGGCAACGTCCGGGTGTCGCTGCACCGGGACACCACCGACGCGGAGGTGAACCGGTTCCTGGCCGAGCTGCCGCAGGTGGTGGCCGACCTGCGGGCCGAGGCCGGAGTGGTCGGCCTGTGACCGACGACGACGCGGTGGCGCAGCCCCCTGACGACGAGGTGGCGGAGACTCTCGACTGCCTCGGTCGGCGTTGCCCGCTGCCGGTGATCGCGCTGGCCCGGCGGCTGCCACAGCTGCCGGTCGGGTCGGTGGTCCGGGTGCTGGCCGACGATCCGGCGGCCGCCCTGGACATCCCGGCCTGGTGCCGGATCCGGGGCCAGGAGTTCGTCGCCGCGTCGACTGTCGCCGGCTCTCCCGCCTTCGACGTCCGCCGCACCCACTGAAGCCTCTCGCCGAACTGCTAGTGGATCAGCAGCACCACCGATGTGAGGCTGAGATACCTTACGACGCGCAGGTTAGGTATCTCAGCCTCACATCGGCGTGTCCAGAGGGTCGGCCGCCCGCGCACGCTACAGGTAACGGACGTCATGCTCGGGTCGAAGAGGTGCGTGCGAGGATGGCGGGTGTGAGCGCGCAGAACGGGTGGAGCAAGCTACTGGAGTCCAACCCTGGGCACTCACAGTGGTACGTCGACCGGTTCCGGTCGCTGGCCCGCGACGGGGCCGACCTCGACGGTGAGGCCCGGCTGGTCGACGCGATGCTGCCCCGTACGGCGCGAGTGCTGGACGCCGGCTGCGGTCCAGGCCGGGTCGGCGCGGCGCTGGCCGCCGCCGGTCACGACGTCGTCGGCGTCGACCTGGACCCAGTGCTGATCGACGCCGCCCGGCAGGACCACCCGGGCCCGCGGTGGCTGGTCGGCGATCTGGCCGAGTTGGACCTGCCCGCGCAGGGCATCACCGACGGCTTCGACGCGATCGTCAGCGCCGGCAACGTCATGACGTTCCTGGCTCCGGACACCCGTCAGGAGGTGCTGCGCCGGATGCGGCTGCACCTGCGCGACGGTGGCAGGATCGTAGTCGGGTTCGGCACCGACCGGGGCTATCCGGTCACCGACTTCCTGGCCGACCTGCAGGCCGCCGATCTGGTCGAGGATCTGCTGCTGGCGACCTGGGACCTGCGCCCGTACCGCGACGACTCCGGTTTCCTGGTCGCGGTGCTGCGGCCGGCCTGACTCACGCGGTTCAGGTCAGCTGGCGACCGTCGGGCGGGTCGACCCACACCAGCTGTACGGGGTGGACCATCCCGTACATCCGCAGCGCTGCCTTGATGCCGCTGAACGGGTTGGGCAGACCGCCGTTGGTCGGTACGACCACGGCTTCGTCGTCGAACGCCAGCCCCCAGCCGAGCACTCCACCGTCCTCGCCGGCCTCGGTCTCCGCACAGATGGCGAAGCGCGCCGGCACCTGCTCGGACGCCTGCTCTGTCATCATCTGCCGGACACGCTCAGGCATCTCCGACTGACGTCCTACCTCGTCGAGCTCCATAGCAGCCCCCTCGAACGTTTATGGATACGTATAGGTTAGCGGCTACGGATATGCTCGGCTAGACTTCTCTGGGTACAAGAATCGGGAGACGGTGATGGGCACTCAGGTGGATCCACTTGCGCTACGTTGGCTGCTCGGCGTGGAACTGAGTCGGCACCGGCGAGCGGCGCAGCTCAGCCTGAGCGAGCTCGCCACGACGACCGGGATCGGCAAGCCGAAGCTCGGGCACATGGAATCCGGTCGCTACCACCAAGCGCCAGACGACGTTCAAGTTGTCCTGCAGGCCTGCGGAGTCCCGGCGGCGACCGTCCAGCAACTGGTGACACTGGCCGCTGCACGCGCGGACGCCAAGTCCTGGCTGAGTCGCTGGGCGGACCTGATTCCGGGCTTCCTCCGGACGTACGTAGGGTTGCTCGACATGGCCGAGCGGCTCTTCACGTTCGAGCCGATGGTGGTGCCCGGGCTGCTCCAGTCCCGCGACTACGCTCAAGCACTGACCTCGGCAAACCGCTTCTACCGGCCCGATCAGGCACAGTCGTTCGCCGAGTTCCGGCAAGTGCGGGCAAGCAGGCTGGCTGCCCGGCATGATCTGACCTTCCAGACCGTGATCGGCGAAGCTGCCATCCGCACACCCGTGGGCGAACCGTCGATCCGCCAGGCGCAGCTGGAGCATCTGATAAACGTGGCTCGCGGCGGACAAGTCACCGTGCAGTTGCTGCGGCCCGAGGACGGCCCGCATCAGGCCAGCGCCATTGGGCAGTTCGCACTACTCGAGTTCGGTCACGGCATCCGGCCGGTGGCATACACGGAGCTTCTCGACGACGCCATATTCGTACATGACCTCGATCGGGTCCGCACGTACCAGTGGGTCGCCGACAACCTTCGCGAGCTCGCGCTCCCGCCGGCTGAGACCCTCAACCACCTACAAGCGGAGCTGACCCGGTAGGCCCCCGATCAACGTGAGCTTGCCCAGGACCGAAGATCAGCGGGCCGGCCGAGTCAGGCCGGCAGGTGGGCGCGGACGTCGTCGGCGGCGGCGTCGCCGTACGAGTCGGCGAGCCGCTTGAGGAAGATGTCCGGCTTGACGGCGTACTCCTGCGGCCCGGTGGTCTCCAGCACCAGCGCGGCGAGCAGGCAGCCGACCTGCGCGGCGCGTTCCAGGCCGAGGCCCCAGCCGAGGGCGGCGAAGAAGCCGGCACGGAAGCCGTCGCCGACACCGGTCGGGTCGTCCGCGACCACGTCACGGGCCACCGGTACGTGGATCCGCTCGATGCCCCGGCCGGTGATCTCCACCCCGTCGGCACCGAGCGTGGTGACCCGTACCGTCACCAGGTTGAGCACCTGGTCGCCGGTGAGGCCGACCTTGCTCTCCAGCAGCGACCGCTCGTACTCGTTGGTCAGCAGGTACTCCGCACCGTCGATGAGCTGGCGGACGTCCTCGCCGCTCATCCGGGCCAGCTGCTGGGACGGGTCGGCGGCGAACCGGTAGCCCCGGTCGCGGCACTCGGCCGAGTGACGCAGCATCGCCTCGGGGTCGTTGGCGCTGACCAGCACCAGTTCGAGGCCACCCACCCGGGCGGCGACCGGCGCCAACTCGATGTTGCGGGCCTCGCTCATCGCACCGGCGTAGAACGACGCGATCTGGCACAGGTCGTCGTCGGTGGTGCAGACGAAGCGAGCCGTGTGCGCCAACTCGCTGACATGCACCGAGTCGCAGTCGACGCCGTGGCGTTCCAGCCAGGAACGGTAGTCGGCGAAGTCGGCGCCGACCGCGCCGAGCAGCACCGGACGCAGACCGAGCTGGGCCATCCCGAAGGCGATGTTCGCCGCCACCCCGCCCCGGCGGACGACCAGGTCGTCGACGAGGAACGACAGGGACACCTTGTCCAGCTGGTCCGCGATGAGCTGACCCGCGAACCGGCCGGGAAAGTGCATCAGATGGTCGGTGGCGATCGAGCCGGTGACGGCGATCTTCATGTCGGCCCTCGGGTGTCGGGGTACGGAAATCGTGCGCGGGCCAGCTTACCGGGACGGGGGCCACCGTACCCCGCACCTGTCTCAGCTATGCACGTTCAGCGCACAACTGACCGACTGCCGCCCAGGGCCGGACTGACGTCTGCCCCGGACGGCACCGAAACGGACCGGTCGGATCAGTGGAAGGAGTCGCCGCAGGCGCAGGAGTTCTGCGCGTTCGGGTTGTCGATGGTGAAACCCTGAGCGTCGATCCGGTCCGCAAAGTCGATCTTCGCGCCGGTCAGGTACGGGGCGCTCATCCGGTCCACCACGACCTCGACGCCGCCGAAGTCGTCGACGATGTCCCCGTCGAGCGACCGCTCGTCGAAGAACAGCTGGTACCGCAGGCCGGAGCAGCCGCCGGGCTGGACGGCGACCCGCAGCCGCAGGTCGTCGCGGCCTTCCTGGTCGAGCAGTGCCTTGACCTTTTCGGCCGCCACGTCGGTGAGGACGACGGTGGTCGAGGCGGCGGTCTCGGCCGTTTCGGACTGCGCTGATGTGCTCACGTGAAGGTCTCCCCTGCGACGGTGCGAATTCGTCCGTATCAGGTAACGCTAACCGGCCGGGCGACGATTCCCAATCCGGGTGGCCACAATCCGTACGTGATCCGCCGCGCATCCCAGCATCCGGAAGATCATCAGCGGAAGATCACCGGAAACTCGCCGTCCCCCGGCCACCGGCACGCCGTCAGCGGCTCCATTGGCCGGCCAGCCGGGCGGCGATCCCACGCAGCCCGTCCGCCGGCCGGGCCAGCGCCTGCGCCAGCCCACCGCCGGTCTCGCCGCCGAAGTGGTCGACCAGGGCGTACGCCTCGGTGACGCCGGCCGCAGCCGACTCCCGCCGGCCGGTGGACACCTGGCCGGCGACCACCACGCAGGGCAGTCCCCGGTCCCGGGCCGCGCCGGCCACCCCGGCGACCACCTTGCCGCGCAGCGACTGGTGGTCGAACGACCCTTCGCCGGTGATCACCAGGTCGGCGGCGTCCAGCGCGGCGGGCAGCCCGATCAGCGCGGTGACCAGGTCGATGCCCGACTCGCACCGCCCGCCGAGGGCGAGCAGCGCGGCGCCGATGCCACCGGCGGCGCCGGCCCCGGGCAGCGCGGCCAGCTCCGGCGGGCAGCCGGGCAGGTCCGCGACCAGGACGCCGGCGAACCGCTGCAGCGCGGCGTCGAGCAGCAGTACGTCGGCCCGGTCGGCGCCCTTCTGCGGCCCGTACACGTTGCTGGCCCCGTGCAGCCCGGTCAGCGGGTTGTCGACGTCGGTCGCGGCGACCAGCTCGACCCCGCGCAGCCGGGGTGCGCCGTCGAGGCGGTCGACCCCGGCGAGGGCCGCGCCGCCGTACGGCAGGGCGTAGCCGGCGGCGTCGAGCGGGGTGACCCCCAGCGCGGTGAGCATGCCGGCTCCGGCGTCGTTGGTGGCCGACCCGCCGAGCCCGACGACCACCCGGCGGGCACCGTGTTCGACCGCCGCGACCAGCAGCAGTCCCAGGCCGTACGAGGTGGTGTGTTTCGGGTCACGTTCGGCCTCGGTGAGCAGGTGCAGGCCGCACGCCCGGGCGCTCTCCACGTACGCGGTCGGTCCGGCGGTCGCGGTCCCCCCGGCCCCCGAACCGTCGACCAGCAGGATCTCCCCCGGTACCGGTCGGCCGAGTGGGTCGACCGTCGGTACCGGGACCCGCCGGCCGGCGGTCGACTCGGCCAGCACCTCGACGAACCCCGGACCGCCGTCGGACAACGGGCGCAGCACCAGCTCGTCGGTGGGTGCCCGGTCCCGCCACCCGGTGGCGACGGCGGCGGCCACCTCGGCGGCGGTCAGGGTGCCGGCGAACTTGTCCGGACAGATCAGGACCCGCATGATCTGGCAGTGTGGCAGGCCACACTTGGGCTGGTCGCAGGCGGGCGGACCTGTGCGAGCATGGATCTCGTGACTTCGACGTGGGTTGAGCCTTCCAGCACCGCGACCGCTCTGTTGCTGCTCGGCCGGGGCAGCGACCCGGCCAGCGAGCGCGGCGTCGACTGCCCGGGTGAGCTCCCGGCACCCAGCGATCCGGACCTGGTCGCCCGGGCCACCGCCGCCAAGGCGGCGCTCGGCGACCGGGTCTTCGTGCTCGGTCACCACTACCAGCGCGACGAGGTCATCCAGTTCGCCGACGTCACCGGCGACTCGTTCAAGCTGGCCCGGGAGGCCGCCGCACGGCCGTCGGCCGAGTTCATCGTCTTCTGCGGTGTGCACTTCATGGCGGAGAGCGCCGACATCCTGACCGGCGACGCGCAGCGGGTGGTGCTGCCGGATCTGGCCGCCGGCTGTTCGATGGCGGACATGGCGGCCCTCGGCCAGGTGGAGACCGCCTGGGAGGCGCTGGCCGACGCGGGCGCGGCCGACTCGACGGTGCCGGTGACGTACATGAACTCGTCGGCGGACATCAAGGGCTTCGTCGGCCGTAACGGCGGGGTGGTCTGCACGTCGTCGAACGCCAAGCGGGCGTTGACCTGGGCGTTCGAGCGCGGCCAGCGGGTGCTGTTCCTGCCGGACCAGCATCTGGGTCGCAACACGGCGGTGCTGGAGATGGGGCTGGACGCCGACGACTGTGTGCTCTACGACCCGCACAAATCCGGTGGTGGGCTGACCGCGCAGCAGCTGCGCGAGGCGAAGATGGTGCTCTGGCGGGGACACTGTTCAGTGCACGGTCGGTTCACCCGCAGCAGCGTCGACGAGGTACGGATGCGGGTGCCCGGGGTCAACGTGCTGGTCCACCCGGAGTGCCGCTACGAGGTGGTCACCGCCGCCGACCAGATCGGCTCGACGGAGTACATCATCCGGACCATCGAGGCCGCCCCGGCCGGATCGGCGTGGGCGGTCGGCACGGAGCTGAACCTGGTCCGCCGGTTGGCGCTGGCCCACCCGGACAAGCAGGTCATGTTCCTGGACCGGACGGTCTGCTACTGCTCGACGATGAACCGGATCGACCTGCCGCACCTGGTGTGGGCGTTGGAGGAACTGACCGCCGGCCGGGTTCCGAACCAGATCACGGTCGAGGCGCGTACGGCGCATTTCGCCCGGGTCGCGTTGGACCAGATGCTGGCACTGCCCTGATCGGATAGCTGACGCCACACCGCCAGATCACTCAACGTAGTCTAAGTCCTACGTATACGTGCCGTCGTTCCCGAATTCGTGCCAATCGCAGCCGCTGCGGGATCCCACTTTCATCACGGAGCGCTATGCTGCCTCAGGCGACGAACGGGCAGCGCGGATCTTCGATGCTCCCCGGTGACAGCCGGTAACCGGATGTCACCCGAGGTCCACCGACCGCCGGCTCCGTACGTGGGTCGTCCGGTTTCACCCACCGCCGGCCGGGACATGTTCATCCCATCTCGCCGGGCCAGCTCCACCCCACAAGACGGCAGCATCGACGCGCTGGAGGTTTCCTTGACCGACGACGTCCTGATCGTGCACGGCGGCACTCCCCTGCACGGGCAGATCCGGGTCCGAGGTGCCAAAAATCTCGTCTCCAAGGCGATGGTGGCCGCCCTGCTCGGTGACGAGCCGAGCAGGTTGTACGACGTACCGCGGATCCGCGACGTCGAGATCGTCCGAGGCCTGCTCGAACTGCACGGGGTCAAGGTCAGCGACGGCGTCGAGGACGGCGAACTGGTACTCGATCCGTCCAATGTGGAAAGCGCCTCGTTCGACCAGATCAACGTGCACGCGGGGTCCAGCCGGATCCCGATCCTGTTCTGCGGCCCGCTGCTGCACCGGCTCGGCCACGCGTTCATCCCGGACCTCGGCGGTTGCCACATCGGTCCCCGGCCGATCGACTTCCACATGCAGGCGCTGCGCGAGTTCGGCGCGGTCGTCGAGAAGACCCCGCAAGGGCTGCACCTGACCGCGCCCAACGGTCTGCACGGCACCAAGTTCGAGCTGCCGTACCCGAGCGTAGGCGCCACCGAGCAGGTGCTGCTGACCGCCGTACTCGCCGACGGGGTGACCGAGCTGCGCAACGCCGCGGTCGAGCCGGAGATCGTCGACCTGATCTGCGTCATGCAGAAGATGGGCGCGATCATCAAGGTGCACACCGACCGGGTGATCGAGATCCACGGCGTTCCCCAGCTCGGCGGCTACTCGCACCGGCCGATCCCGGACCGGATCGAGGCGGCCAGCTGGGCGGCGGCGGCGCTCGCCACCGGCGGCGACGTCAACGTGCTCGGCGCGCAGCAGGCCGACATGATGACCTTCCTGAACGTGTTCCGGTCGGTCGGCGGCGCGTACCAGGTCACCGACGCCCGCCCACCGCGTGTCGGCAGCGCCGGCCAGGAGGGCGGCATCCGCTTCTGGCACCCGGGCAACGAACTGCGCGCGGTGGCCCTGGAGACCGACGTGCACCCGGGCTTCATGACCGACTGGCAGCAGCCGCTGGTCGTCGCATTGACCCAGGCCCGTGGGCTGTCGATCGTCCACGAGACGGTGTACGAGCAGCGGCTGGGCTACACCGAGGCGCTCAACACGATGGGCGCGACGATTCAGGTCTACCGGGAGTGCCTGGGCGGTACGCCGTGCCGGTTCGGCCGGCGCAACTTCAAGCACTCGGCGGTGATCGCCGGGCCCAGCAAGCTGCACGCCGCCGACCTGGTCATCCCGGACCTGCGGGCCGGGTTCAGCCACCTGATCGCGGCGCTCGCCGCCGAGGGCACTTCCCGGGTGTACGGCGTCGATCTGATCAACCGCGGGTACGAGGACTTCGAGGCCAAGCTGGCCGACCTCGGCGCCCACGTGGAACGCCCCTGATCCGGACGCGTCCAGTCGCTGACCCGACGCGTCCGCGCCCGGATTTGACGTACCCGTGCCCGGTTCGTGCTCTCGCGGGCCGGGCCGGGCCGGGCCGGGGCGTCCGGTGCCCTCGTTCGCCGTCCGGCGAACGACGACCGGGTGCGAGGTGCGGGTGACGCACCTGGTTGGCTACCCTTCACGCGTGCCGTCGCTGTTTCGCCGCAAGTCCGCCGATGTCGTGGAAGCCGACCTGCCGGAGGACGATGTTCCCCCGTCGCAGGACGAGGCCGGGTCCGTCCGTGCCCGCCGGTACACGCCGAGCAAGAAGGAACTCGGTGTGGTCACCCCGAAGCGGCCGGCCGCCGGCCGCCGACCGGCGGCGAACGCCAAGCCGCTGACCAAGCAGGAGGCCCGCGAGCAGCGGCGGGCCCGCCGGGCGGCGATTTCGGAGGAGTTTCGCCGCGAGGGCGGGCCACGCGACCGTGCCCCGGAGCGCGGGCTCGCCCGCGACGTGGTGGATTCCCGGCGTACGGTCGGCACCTGGTTCTTCGGTGGCGCGCTGCTCGTGCTGATCGGGTCCGGCCCGACGATGCCACCAGCGGTGCAGTTGGCGTCGAACCTGCTCTGGGTGACCTTGGCGGTGCTGGTGGTCGTCGACTCTTTGTTGATCTCCCGCCGGATCCGCAAACTGGTGCGGGAGCGGTTCCCCAAGTCGGACCAGCGGATGGGCGGCCTGTACTTCTACGCCATCATGCGCGCGATGACGTTCCGCCGGATGCGCACCCCGATCCCCCGGGTGGAGCTCGGCGACAAAATCTGACCTGCCCGGCAGGGGCTTGGCGGGCTACGGCACCCGAGAGCCGGAGCACCTCGGCGGGGCGGAAAAGACACTGTTTCGATTCAGTACGGGCGGTTCGGTGGCGTCGACCGAGCCCGCGCGGCTACCCTCCATCCGCAACCACGCCGCCACTGGGCCGGGGGGACCCGATCGGGTTGCCACGGTCGCTCAGCGAGTATTCGACGAGGTGACACGCCGTGAGCGAGCCACACGGACCGCTGACACGGTTCTCGCCTGCCCGGCGGGCCGCCCGTAACGACACCCCCGGCGAGGTGCCGGCGTGACTGAGGGGTACTTCGACCGCCGTTGGCAATCCTGGCAGTGGGAGGACGACGGCGCACCGGACCGTTCGGCCGACGGACATCGCGACGTCGGCTGGGACGACGACGACCGGTGGGAAGCGATGCGCCGGGCGCGGGACCACCGGCCGCAGGAACCGGCCTGGGCCACCGATCCGACCAACGAATGGGTGCCACTGCCGGGTCAGCGCTACCCCGGCGACAACGGTGCGGGTCGGTCGGCCCGACGGGAGCCGACCAGCCGCGGTGTCAGCCGTGGGCGAGCCAACGTATACCAGGCCGGTTCCGGATCCGGGCGGGCACCTGTCGGCGACCGGACAAACCAGCCCCCGGCCCGCAGGCCGCAGATTGACGCCGACCGGGCCCGGCGGGACGGTCGCCGCGAGACACCACGCCCGAACGAACCTACGCCGGAAGCCGCCGGGGCCGCCGGCTGGTTCGCCGAGGGCGACCAGCAACAGCCGTCCCACACCGACGGGACCGGCCGTCGGCAGCATCCCGACGACGTGTTCCACCAACGCCGCCGGCATCCGGACGATGTCGGCCACGAACGCCCCTACCCACCGGAGCGGCGCCGTGGTGGTCCGCCCGCCGATCGGGACCGGCCGCAATGGCAGCCGGCTGAGCCGTTCGACCGGGACCGGCCGCAGCCTCGGGATCAACGGCCGCCGGCGCGGCCGGACGGTCCGACGTCCCGGCGGGATCCGCACCACCTGGCAGGCCCACCGGACGGCCCTCGCCGGGACGGACAGCAGCCCCCGGGCACCGACCCGCGTCGCGCACCGCAGCGCTGGCATGCGCCACCACCGACGGCACCCGCACCGCCACCACCGACGGCACAGACGGCACCGCCCCGACCAGCCGATCCGGTAGCCCCGTCCCGTCCGACAGCGCCCCGGGGTCGTCCGATCTCCGGCGCGGTCCCGCCACCGCCGGGTCGGATACCCACGGCAGGGGCCGGCCCCGGCGGCCGGATCCACCGACCGGTTCCGGGTCAGACCGGCGAGCAACTGCCGATTCCGGTCTCCGCCCCGGCCGGGCCGCCCCCGGAGTTCCGGGTACAGACGCCGACCGGCGAGCACCCGCAGATCCGGCGGGTCCCCCGAGGGGGGGATGCCGCCGAACCGGAGTACGTGGTGCGGGCCAAGGCCGAGCCGCGGCACGCCCCGCCGCCGTACATCGTGCGGCCGCAGCCGGACCAGCCAGCACCGCCGCGACCAGTGCAGGTCTCCCCGGCGGTACCCGTGGCTGAGCCGCCGAGGCCGGTCTCCCCCACCGCCGCACCGTCCGGTCCGGTCCCGTCGGAGGCGCCGGTCCCGGCCGAGGCCCCAGTTCCGGCCGAGGCCCCAGTTCCGGCCGAGGCCCCAGTTCCGGCCGAGGCCCCGGTCCAGTCGGACGTCCCGGCGCCACCAGCCGCCGCGTCGGTCCGGCCGGATCCAGCGCCCGCTGCGGAGACCTCCGCTGCCGCCGCTGCCGCAGACAGCGTCGGCGTCGGCGTCGGCGTCGGCGAACCGTCCCCGCTGCCCGACCAACTCAATATTGACCCGGCTGCCGGACTCACCGACGATCCGATCGGTACCGCCCCGGACGACAACGATGGCGGGTCCGACTCCGGCCCAGCCGGGCCGCCGGCCAGTCCGGACACTGTCCTACCGGTCACCGGGACCGCCGCCGGCTCGGCCACGGCGCTCGGCGCACCCACCATGCTGGCCCCGCTCGTGCAGCCGGACCTGCCAACCGACGAACCCGACCCGGCGCAGGATCCCGAGACCGCACCGGACGACACCGAGCCTCAGCTCAGCGATCCCGAACAGATGCTGTCGGCGTACCACTGGCGTTTCCACCACGAGACGCTACGTGAGCTGGTGGACAATCCCGACGAGTTCCGGGCCATCCGGGACCGGCTCACCGAGAAGATCGAGCCGGCGACTGACAACGCCACCCGGGCCCGGCTGTTGAGCCTGCGGGCGGTCGTCTCCCGCATCCTCGGCGACCTCGGCAAGGCACTTGCCGACGCCAAACTGGCGCTAGCGCACGCCGAGGCGACCGGGGAACTACGCCGGGTCGCGATCGCCCAGGCGCGGCTGGCGCACGTGCTGCAGTGGCGGGGTGACTTCTCCGAGGCGGACCGGTTGTTCGAGGAGGCCAACTCGGCCGAACTACCGGACCGGCTGCGGGCGACGATGCATGAACACGCCGGTCGGTCCTGCTACGACCAGGGCCGCTACATGGAGGCGTGCAACCACTTCGAACGTGCGCTGGAGCTGCGTAAGGTCGAGGATCCGGACCTGATCGCGCGTACCGAGCTGGCGCTGGACGCGGTGTTCGCCAAGGTCGCCGAGAACGGTTGGGGGCCGTACCCCCGGGACCGGGAGGAGATTCTGCGGCTGCACCGTCCGCCGCGACCGACCTTCAGCGACCAGGCCCAGCAATGGGGGTACGCGGGGGTCGACGGTGAACTGGTGATCGCTCCCGGCTACGCCGACGTCCAGCCGTTCCACGAGGGGGTGGCCTGGGTCCGCCGGCCGGAGGCCAAATGGTGGGAGCTGATCGACGAGTCGGGGACGACGGTGATCGCACCAACCGCCGGCTACATCGGGGTCGGCTCGTTCTCCGACGGCCTCGCCTGGGTCACCGCCGACGGCACCGGCAGCTGGATCGCCATCGACCGGAACAACACCGTGGTGATCGGGACCGGCTTCGAGGACGTACGCCCGTTCCGGCGCGGCGTCGCGGTGGTCCGGCGCGGCGGCTGGGGCGCGGTCGACAAGACCGGCCGGATGCTGCTCCCGCCCCGGTTCGGCGGCTTCCCGACCGCGCTCACCGACGGCCGCTACATCGACGGCTTCACCGACGAGGGTCTGGCGATCATCGACTCGGGTGGGCGCAAGGGCGTGGTCGACCGGTCCGGACGGATGGTCGTACCACCGGTGCATCCGGCGATGGCGATCCATCCGGTGGCGTTCCTGGTCGCGGCCCCCGACGGACACTGGGGGGCGTTGGACCGGCGCGGGGAACCGCTGATCGACCCGGTGCTGCCCAGTCGCGCGGACGTGATGGACGAAATCGACCGGCTGCTGGCCGACACCAAACCGCTGCTGTGACGCCGCGGTACTCGGTGCCCGTACCGGACAACCGGTCCGTTGGCACCGTCGCGAGATCGATTTACCGCTGTACGCAAGCTTATGCCGAACGCCCCGGCGGGCCGACGGCCGACTAGGGTTGAGGCATGGAATTCCGACACCTAGGCCGCTCCGGCATGCTCGTCAGCGAGATCTCCTACGGAAACTGGATCACCCACGGATCGCAGGTGGAGGAAGAAGCAGCCAACGCCTGCGTACGCGCCGCGCTGGACGTCGGCATCACCACCTTCGACACCGCCGACACGTACGCCGGCACTCGAGCCGAGGAGGTGCTCGGCCGAGCGCTGCGTGGCGAACGCCGGGAAGGGCTGGAGATCCTGACCAAGGTCTTCTGGCCGACCGGCGAGGGACGCAACGACCGGGGATTGTCCCGCAAGCACATTATGGAGTCGATCAACGGCTCGCTGCGCCGGCTGCAGACCGACTACGTCGACCTCTACCAGGCACACCGGTTCGACTACGCCACTCCGCTGGAGGAGACGATGGAGGCTTTCGCCGACATCGTGCATTCCGGCAAGGCCCACTACATCGGGGTCTCCGAGTGGAACGCCGCACAGATCCGTCAGGGCCACGCTCTGGCCCGTGAGCTGAAGATCCCGCTGGTGTCCAACCAGCCGCAGTACTCGATGCTGTGGCGGGTCATCGAGGCCGAGGTGATCCCGGCCAGCGAGGAACTCGGCGTCGGGCAGATCGTCTTCTCGCCGCTGGGTCAGGGTGTGCTCACCGGCAAGTACCAGCCTGGTCAGCCACCGCCGGCCGGCTCGCGGGCCACCGACCAGTCCGGGGGTGCGACGTTCATCGCACGGTTCATGACCGACCAGACGCTGAGCACCGTGGCGCAGCTCAAGCCGCTGGCCGAGCAGGCCGGCCTGTCGATGGCCCAGCTGGCCCTCGCCTGGGTGCTGCAGAACCCCAACGTGTCGTCGGCCATCATCGGTGCCACCCGGCCCGAGCAGGTGCGCGACAACGTCAAGGCCAGCGGGGTCCAGCTGGACGGCGGTGTGATGAAGGCCATCGACGAGATCCTGGAGCCGATCGTCGAGCGGGACCCGGGTCGGACCGTCAGCCCGGCCAGTCGGCCGTAGCCGGCACCGTGCCAGGTCATGCCGCTGCGGCACACCGCAGCGGCATGACACACTGGCCGACGCGTTCGGCCCGGCACGGGTACCCCGCCGCCGGACCAGGCAGCCCTCAAGACCAGAACCGGATCAGCGCCAGACCGTAGCTGTAGAGCGGGGCGGGCAGCCCGAGCAGGTCGCCGAGCCGGAACACGGCCTGGAAGAACGCGCCACCGATCTGGTCGTCCCACAGCAACGCGAACAGGCCGATGAAGCCGAACGGCGCGAGCACCTGGTAACCGCGCTGCCAGGCCGGCGGCAGCCACGGTTGGATCATGTTGCCGCCGTCCAGTCCGGGGACCGGCAGCAGGTTGAGCACACTGGCGGTCAACTGCAGAAAGCCCAGCAGGGCGATCCCTGCCCAGAACTCCTGTCGGGCACCCGGATCCACGCCGACGAGGAACGGCACCGCGAGCACCACCGCGAGGGACACGTTGACCGCCGGGCCGGCGAGGCTGACCAGGGTGTGCCGGACCCGGCCCGGAATGCGGTGCCGGTCCACCCAGACCGCGCCGCCGGGCAGGCCGATCCCGCCGAGCAGGACCACCAGCACCGGCAGCGCGACGGACAGCAGCGGATGGGTGTACCTGAACGGGTTCAGGGTCAGGTAGCCCCGGTGCGCCACGCTGCGGTCACCGAACCGGTAGGCGACCAGCGCGTGCGCGTACTCGTGCAGGCAGAGCGAGACCAGCCAGCCGCTGACCACCAGCACGAAGACGGCCAACCGGGCGTACCGCTCACTTGACCAGGCGAGTGCGCCGCTGCCGGCCACCAGGGCGACCAGGACGAGGAAGACCGGGCTGGGCCGCCAGCTCGTCGCCGGCCGACCGGCCAGCGGGCCACCCGACGGCCCGTCGGACGGCACCGGCCGCATCTCACTTGCCTGCCGGCAGCAGACTCATCTGGTACTCGGTGCGGCCGTCTTCCAGCAGCTCGACCGAGGCGACGCCCGCTGCGGCCAACTCCCGCCAGGTCTGGCCGATCCAGGACTCGGCGTCGGCCTGGGTGCCGAACGTCTCGGTCGGCCCCTGCGCGGGCTGACCTTCCGCGTCCACGTACCGCCAACTCCATGGCATATCGCTGCTCCCGTTAGCTTCCAGTGCGCTTCAACCCAGTGCGCTTCAACCCTCGGCGATGGATGCCCCCAAGCCTAGCCGCGACCGGTGACATCCCACCGCACCGGAGCACCGCCGGCACCGCCCCGGCAGGTCACGGCCGGCCGCGCCCGCCGTAAGGTACGGGCATGTCCGTTGGCGGGTGGCAGTCCATTCTCGTGCTCGGTGGGATCCGGTCCGGCAAGTCCGACTACGCCGAGTCCCTGGTCACCGGGAATCCGGTGGTGCGTTACGTGGCGACGGGAGCGGCGGATCCGTCCGACGCCGAGTGGCTCGCCCGGATCGAGGAGCACCGGGCACGCCGGCCGACCGACTGGCACACCGACGAGGCCACCGGGGATCCGGGCCGGCTGATCGAAGCGATCTCATCGGCCCGTGCGGAGGAGACGCTGCTCGTCGACGACGTGGGCGGCTGGGTCGCCGCGCTGCTCGATCCGGCTCGGCAACCGGCCGATGACCGGGGCGCCATCGCTGAGCTCGCCGCCGCGGTGCGGTCCTGTCCGGCCCGGTTGGTGCTGGTCAGCCCGGAGGTGGGGCTGGCGCTGGTGCCGTCCACACCGGTCGGCCGGGCGTTCGCGGATGCGCTCGGCCTGACCAACCAACTGTTGGCCGAGGTGGCCGACGCGGTGGTGCTGGTCGTGGCCGGACAGCCGGTGCAGCTGAAGTCGACCGGGCTGGCCGCAACCGAGCAGGCCAGGCCGGAGCCGACCGAGCAGGCCAGGCTGGCGAGCGGCCCGGAGCAGCCTGAGCAGGCCGGCCCGGAGCTGGCGGCGGCCGATGGTTCCGGCACGGCGGCGCAGATCACCCCCGGGATGACCCTGCCGATGCCGGCAGAGAGGACCCGGGCCGCCGGCGTCGCCCGGCTGGGCCGGCTGGACCTGCCCGGCGCCGGGTTCGGTGCGCTCGAGAATGTCATCGGGTTCGCCGCCGGTACGCAGGACGCGGCCAGCCCGCGACCGTGGGACCCGGTCCAGGTGGTGCTGATCCACGGCGACCACGAAGGTGGAGTCGCCGCCGGCGACAGCCCGCAGGACTCGGCGCGCCGGGCCGACCAGGCCCGCGCCGGCCACGGGGCCCTGGCGCGGCTGGCCGCCACCGCCGGTGCGGTCGTCGACGTCGTCGCCGCTCCCGTCGCCGCCCCGATCGAACACCGATCGGCGCTGACCCCCGACGAGGTGGACAGCGCGTTGGCGACCGGGTGGGAGATGGCGCAGCGGGCCGGCCGGGCCGGCGTGGCGGCGATCGTCATCGCCGCCTGCGGCGCGGGCGGTGCCGCCGCAGCGGCCGCGGTCGTCGCGGCGACCACCGGCGCGGAGCCGGCGGCGCTGCTCGGCCGGGTGCCGGCGGCGGGCGGAAAGGTCGACGACGGCGCGTGGATGTCACGGTGCGCTGCGGTACGTGACGCGCTGCAACGCACTCGGCGCGGCACCCGTGGTGCCCGGGAGGTACTGGCCGAGTACGCCGGCGGGGAGATCGCGGTGGCCACCGGGGTGCTGCTCGGTGCGACCACCAACCGGATCCCGGTGCTGTTGGACGGTCCGGTCGGGGTGGCCGCCGCGCTGGTCAGCCGGGATCTCGCCGGCCAGGCCCGGCACTGGTGCCTGCTGCCCGACCATGGTCGGCAGCCGACTGTGCGGCACGCGGCGGACGTACTCGGCCTGACCCCGCTGCTGGACCTGCGGCTCGACCTGGGTGAGGGCGCCACCGCGCTGGCCGCGTTGCCGCTGCTGCGTTCGGCGCTCGCCCTGGCCGACACGCTCGACGAGCACCCGACGTTCGCCGGACCGGGGCCGGCCGGCCCCGGTCCGGCCGCTGCCGACCCGGTGCGGTGACCGGCGCGCGGCCCACCGGTGCGGTGCACACCGTCTCCGCCGGCGTCCGGCTCGCCGTCACCACCTTCACCGTGTTTCCGCTGCGGCCCGGCGCGGTGCACCGGGCGGCGGCGGCCGTGGCGATGTCGGTCGCCCCGGTGGTCGGCCTCGGGCTGGGCGTGCTCCTCGCAATGGCCCTGCTCGCGCTCTCGGCCGCCGGCACCCCCGCGCTGGTCGCCGCAGCGCTCGTGACGGGCCTGGCCGCAGCGTCGACCCGGGGACTGCACCTGGATGGGCTGGCCGACACCGTCGACGCGCTCGGCTCACACCGGCCCGCTGACGGCGCACTGGCGGTGATGCGCCGGCCGGACGTCGGTCCGTTCGGCGTGGTTGCCCTGGTCGTCGTACTGCTGGCGCAGACGGCGTCGCTCGGGTCGCTACCGGCCGGCCGGTCGTGGCCGGCGGTCCTGGCGACGGTCGCCGCCGCAGTCGCGGCAGGCCGGCTCGCGGTCACCTGGGCCTGCCGCCAGGCCGTGCCGGCCGCCCGACCGGACGGGCTCGGCGCGCTGGTGGCCGGCACCCAGCGGTGGCCGGCGGTGGCGGCCGGCACGGTCCTGGTCGCCGCCGTGGCGGTCGCCGCCGTACCCGACCGCCCCTGGCAGGGGCCGCTGGTCGTGCTGGGCGCGGTGCTGCTGTGGCTGATCTGGCTGCGCCATCTGGTACGCCGGTTCGGCGGGATCACCGGCGACGTGCTGGGTGCCGGCGTCGAGTTCACCAGCACCGCCGTCTACCTCGGCCTGGTGACCGTGCGGTAACCCGGTGGCCGGTGAGCGGCGGCGCCGACCGTGCGCCGGCCGCGGGCCATGGCGATCGGCAACCTCGGCCGCCACGGGTCCGGTGCGCGGTAGCGTTCACCTCGCCAGCCACGTACGACCCGGGGGGACAACCTGATGGCCGCGAGTTCGGACGACCTGCTGCTGCCGGTTCCGGTGCCGGAGTCGCTGGTCGCCACCTACCTGGTCCCGGTGGTACCGCCGGACGTGGCCGTACCGGATGCGCTGGACGCGGTGGACCGGCTCGGTGACCGGCTGTCCCGGCCGGTACGTGACCTGACCCGGCAGGTGCTCGGCAGCCCGCTGATGACCGTGCAGACCCGCCCGGTCGACCGGCTGCCGGAGCTGCCGCCGGACCTGTTGGCCGCGTTCGGGGCCACCGGCGGCCAGCTGGCCCGGCTGCGCACCGCGCAGCGTTGCGTGGTGGTGCAGGCCAGCTACCGGCCGGGTTGGCCGCCGGCGCACGAGTGGGCCGCGCGGGCGGTCGGCGCGGCGCTGGCCGACGCGCTCGGCGTCGACCTGATCGACCTGTTCGGGCTGCAGTTCCTCGACCCGGCCGGCGCGTTGCGGTCGCTGCCCGACGCCGACGGACGGATCCGCCTGGTCGACTGGGTCCTGGTGCCCTACTCCCCCGACGACGACGGGCTCTGGTTCACCACGAAAGGGCTACGTCGGTTCGGGCTGCTGGAGCTGCAGGCGCAGCAGGTGCCGCCGAGATTCGTCCGGGCCTGGGGGGCGATCATGACCGGGACCGCCCGACGGCTGCTGCGGATCTGGACCGAGGCGTTGGCTGAACCGGAGCCGCCGGCCTTCGTCCAGCTGCCGGTGAACCTGCCGGTGTCCGGCCACGACATCGCCGTCGCGTACGGCAACCAGGACCGGCACGATTCGGCGGGTTCTGCGCTCCTGCGGATCGTGCTGGACCCGTCGACCGATCCGGAGGCCGACTCCTTCCTCACCCTCCGTCCGCCGCCGCAGGTGGCCGACAGCGACGCCGGGGACTATTTCACCCAGGTCTGCGGCGAGCTCTTCGGCGCCGGGCAGCCGGAGATCCACTACGCTCGACAGAGCGACGCGATGGCGCAGGCGATCACCACCGCCCGCCGGTCGCTGGGCGAGGTCCGGGCCCGGTTCCTCGCCCGCACGCTCGGCGGTCAACTGCTGGTCAAGTACGGTCTCACCGCGCCGGACGGCCACGAGTACGTGTGGGCCAGCGTCACCGGCTGGCCGCATCCCGGCCGGATTCACGCGGCCAGCACGGTCGACGCGGTCTGCGACCCGACCGTACGGGTCGGCAGCCCGGTCGAGGTGCACGCCGCGGACGTGGTCGACTGGGCGCTGATCAGCGGGGACCGGATGGTGGAGGGTGGTTGGACCGAGTCGGTGCTCGATCAGGGCGACCGGGGCCCGATCGGGCGGTGAACGGCCCGGCCGGGCGCTGAGCCGGGACGCAGGCAGCGCAGCTGGCAGTCAACGCACCGATGACGGCACGAACGGCGGGGTCACCACCCGCATCGGCGCGCGCCGGCCGCGCACGTCGACCTGCACCTCGACACCTTCGGTCGGCACTGCGGCGGTGTCCAGCAGAGCCAGGCCGACGCCTGTCTTGCGGGTCGGCGAGAACGTACCGCTGGTCACCGCACCGACCTGCGCTCCGTCGAGCAGCACCGCCATGCCGGGTCGCGGGATGGCCCGCTGTACGGCCTGCAGACCGCGCAGCAGCCGGGCCGGCCCGGCCGCCTTCTCCGCCAGCAGTACGGTCCGACCCCAGAAGTCCGGTTTGCGCCAGCCAACCGCCCAACCGAGCCGGGCCTGCACCGGGGTGACCGCCACCGTAAGGTCCTGACCGTGCAGCGCATACCCCATCTCGGTACGCAGCGTGTCCCGCGCGCCCAGCCCGCAGGCCCGCGCGGCGACCGGTGTCTCGGCGGCCAGCAGCAGGTCCCACACCCGGCCCGCCGCCTCGGCCGGCACCACCAGTTCGTAGCCGTGCTCGCCGGTGTACCCGGTCCGGCAGACGACCAGGTCGGTGCCGGCCAGCCGACCGGCGGCGAAGCTCATGTACGGATGCCCGGTGGGCAGCCCCAGCCCGGCGAGCAGTCCGGCCGAGGCAGGTCCCTGCACCGCCAGTACGGCGTGCCCGGTGTGCTCGTCGGTCACCGTGACCCCGCCCGGCGCCGCCGCCCGCAGCCGGCCGACCACCTCGCCGGTGTTGGCCGCGTTGGGCACCAGGAACACGTGGTCGTCGGCGTACCGGTAGGCGATGATGTCGTCGACGACGCCGCCGGTGGCGTCGTCGCAGCAGAGCGTGTACTGGGCCGAGCCGGCGGTGATGCGGTCCAGGTCGTTGCTGAGACAGGAGTTGACGAACGCCGCCGCGCCGGGTCCGGTGACCCGGGCCTTGCCGAGGTGCGACACGTCGAACACGCCGACGGTGTCACGCACCGACTCGTGCTCACGCAGTACGCCGCCGCCGGCGTACTCCAGCGGCATCTGCCAGCCGCCGAAGGCCGCGAACTTCGCGCCGAGCGCGACGTGCCGGTCGTGCAGTGGGGATTTGCGCGGCGCGCCGTCCCCGGTCATGGTCACCTCGGTCATGGGAGGCAACTTACCGGCGGACCCGCAGGTGGCTAGCATCGGCGGGGCACCACCCCGTCCGGCGGAGCAAGTTGCGCCGGAGACCAACCCGCCGGTCGCCCACAAGGCGACCGGCCCAGCTGCCCGGAGATGCCGAGTGACATCAACCACCACAACCCTGGACCTGGTCGACACCGACCCCGCTGAGCTGGCCGTGGACGCGCTGGTGATCGGCGTACACAGTCAGGACCAGCCGGACGCAGACCAGGCGGCGGACGGCGCGCCGGGCACGACGCCCGCCCTGCTGCTGGCGACCGGGGCGGAGAGCATCGCGGTCGCGTTCGAGGGTCGACTGACCGAGACCCTTAGTCTACTCGGCGCCACCGGAGCCGCCGGCGAAGTGATCAAGCTGGCCACGCTCGGTACGGTCGGGCCGCCGCTGCTGGTCGCAGTCGGGCTGGGTCCGGAGCCGACCGGCGCGGCACCCGCCCCGGAGACGCTGCGCCGGGCCACCGGCGCGGCGGTACGGGCGCTCGCCGGCACCTCGCGGGTCGCCGTGGCGCTGCCGGTCCCGGATGACGCGGACGGACCGGCGGCACTGCGCGCGGTCGCCGAGGGCGCGCTGCTCGGTAGCTACCGGTTCGCCGGCTACAAGACCCGGCCGCAGCCGGGTCGACGGGCACCGGTCGCCTCGATCGCCCTGCACGTCACCGACGCCGCCGACCCCGCGGTGCGGGCCGAGGTGGCCCGGGCGGAGGCGGTCGCCGCGGCGGTGATCGCCTGCCGGGACTGGGTGAACACCCCGCCGAACGAGCTGCGGCCACCGGCGTTCGCCGATTCGGTACGGGACGCTGCGGTCGCCGCCGGGCTGACCGTGCAGGTGCTGGACGAGCAGGCGCTGGTCGACGGGGGCTACGGCGGGATCCTCGCCGTGGGCGGCGGCTCGGCCGCACCACCCCGGCTGGTGATCCTCTCCTATACCCCGCCGGAGGCGGCCCCGGACGCCCCACGGGTCGCGCTGGTCGGCAAGGGCATCACCTTCGACACCGGCGGAGTGTCGATCAAGCCGGCGCAGGGCATGTGGGAGATGAAGTCGGACATGGCCGGCGCGGCCGCCGTCGGGGCGGCGATGCTGGCGATCGCCGCGCTGCGGCCGTCGGTGCCGGTCACCGCGTACCTGCCGATGGCGGAGAACATGCCGTCGGGTATGGCGTACCGGCCCGGCGATGTGGTGACCATGTTCGACGGCAAGCGGGTGGAGGTGCTCAACACCGACGCCGAGGGCCGGATGGTGCTCGCCGACGCGATGGCCCGGGCCTGCGCGGACGGCTGCGACTACCTGCTCGAGACCTCGACGCTGACCGGCGGTCAGGTGGTCGCGCTGGGCAAGCGGATGGCCGGGGTGATGGGCAGCGACGAGCTGTGTGCCCGGGTACGGGCCGGCGGGGACGCGGTGGGTGAGCCGGCCTGGCCGATGCCGCTGCCCGACGACGTCCGCAAGGGCATGGAGTCGGAGGTGGCGGACATCAGCCAGGTGAACTCGGCGATGGACCGGGCCGGCCACATGCTGCAGGGCGGGGTGTTCCTCCGCGAGTTCGTCAGCGAGGGGGTCGCCTGGGCGCACCTCGACGTCGCCGGCCCGGCCTACCACTCCGGCGAGCCGTTCGGCTACTGGAGCAAGGGCGGCACCGGCGTACCGGTGCGCACGCTGGTGCACCTGGTGCAGGACATCGCGGCCAACGGCTGACCCGTCACAGCCCGACGCGGGTCGGGTGCCGGCCGGCACCCGACCCACGCGGGGACGTCAGCCCCGGTCGGCCCGGTCGGCCCGCTTGCGCCGTTCGTTGAAGTCCCGCATCCGCTGCGGGTAACCGACCAGCGCCACGTCGTAGATCGGGATGGCCATCTTGTGCGCGAAGCGACGGGCGGTGTCCGGGCCGTCGACCCGACGACGGGTCCACTCACCGTCGTACGCGATGAGCATCACCGTCGTCTCGGTAACCGTGGTCCGGGGCTCGATGAACGCCTCGACCCCGCGGCGGCTGCGGACGAACTCCTCGAGATGGTCGAGATCGGCCCGGTTCGCCGGCCGGCCTCCCGGTGCCCCGCTCGACTGCTTGCGCCGACGAAACCACGCCACCGGCGTTCCCCTCCCCCAGCTGACAAGACCGCGCAGGTGCCGGCCGGGCGGCCTGGTGCGGTCGGGCCGGCCCGGCTGTCCCACGCCCGCGCGCATAGACGGACAGGGCAAGCCTACGTTGCGACCACGTGTCCTTGGGCACCTCGTTGAGCGTTCAGACACTACAAGTGACAAGATGGCCGGGGAAAGTCTGCCCGTTCCATGGGACGACGCGGGGGACGGCCCTCCTGTGCAGCGACGTGACCTGGGAGTGAACTGTGAGTGAGCCGAACGGCGGGACCTTCGACCTGGTCATCCTCGGCGGCGGTAGTGGAGGCTACGCGGCTGCCCTGCGCGCCGTACAACTCGATTTGTCGGTAGCCCTGATCGAGAAGGACAAGGTCGGTGGCACCTGCCTGCACCGTGGCTGCATCCCCACCAAGGCGCTGCTGCACGCCGCCGAAGTGGCCGACAACGCGCGCGAGTCCGAGCAGTTCGGCGTCAAGGCGGACCTGGTCGGCATCGACATGGCCGGAGTGAACAGTTACAAGGACGGCGTGGTCGGCCGGCTGTACAAGGGCCTGCAGGGCATGATCAAGTCTTCGAAGATCACCTACGTGGCGGGCACCGGCCGGCTGGTCGGCCCGGACACCGTCGAGGTCGACGGGGCCCGGTACACCGGCCGCAACGTGATCCTGGCCACCGGGTCCTACTCGCGCAGCCTGCCCGGCATCGAGGTCGACGGCGAGCGGATCCTGACCAGCGAGCACGCGCTGGAGCTGGACCGGGTGCCGTCGTCGGCGATCGTGCTCGGCGGCGGGGTGATCGGTGTCGAGTTCGCCAGCGTCTGGCGCTCCTTCGGCGTCGACGTGACCATCGTCGAGGCGCTGCCCCGGCTGGTCGCCGCCGAGGACGAGGAGTCGTCCAAGGCGCTGGAGCGGGCGTTCCGCAAGCGCGGCATCGGGTTCAAGACCGGCAAGCCGTTCGAGAAGGTCGAGCGCACCGAGTCCGGCGTCCGGATGACGATCGCCGGTGGCGAGACCCTGGAGGCCGAGCTGCTGCTGGTCGCCGTCGGGCGTGGGCCGGTCACCGCCGACCTCGGGTACGAAGAGCAGGGTCTGAAGATGGACCGTGGCTTCGTGTTGACCGACGAGCGGCTGCGGACCAACCTGCCGAACGTCTACGCCGTGGGCGACATCGTGCCCGGCCTGCAGCTGGCCCACCGCGGCTTCCAGCAGGGCATCTTCGTCGCCGAGGAGATCGCCGGCCGCAGCCCAGCGGTGATCGACGAGAGCGGCATCCCCCGGGTCACCTACTCGGACCCGGAGCTCGCGTCGGTCGGGCTGACCGAGGCGAAGGCCAAGGAGCAGTACGGGGCCGACAAGGTCAAGACCTACAACTACAACCTCGGCGGCAACGGCAAGAGCCAGATCCTCAGGACGACCGGCTTCGTCAAGCTGGTCCGGGTCGTCGACGGCCCGGTCGTGGGACTGCACCTGGTCGGTGCCCGGGTCGGCGAGCTGATCGGCGAGGCGCAGTTGATCTACAACTGGGAGGCCGACCCGGCCGACGTCGCACCACTCGTACACGCCCACCCGACCCAGGGCGAGGCGCTGGGCGAGGCCCACCTGGCCCTGGCCGGCAAGCCGCTGCACGCACACGCCTGACTAGAGGAGTCTTGTAGATATGCCGGTATCGGTCACCATGCCCCGGCTCGGCGAGAGCGTCACCGAGGGCACCGTCACCCGCTGGTTGA
The DNA here is from genome assembly GCF_048060245.1 of Micromonospora sp. LOL_014. NCBI lineage: Bacteria > Bacillati > Actinomycetota > Actinomycetes > Micromonosporales > Micromonosporaceae > Micromonospora > Micromonospora sp. LOL_014. The sequence continues at coordinate 59,418 of NZ_JBHMIP010000009.1, read as the reverse complement.
AGCAGGAAGGCGACCGGGTCGAGGTCGACGAACCGCTGCTGGAGGTCTCCACCGACAAGGTCGACACCGAGATCCCGTCGCCTGCGGCCGGGGTGCTCACCCGGATCGTGGTGAGCGAGGACGAGACCGCCGAGGTGGGCAGCGAACTCGCGGTCATCTCCGGCGGTCAGGAGGACGGCGGCCAGCAGGACGACGGTGGACAGGACGACGGTGGGCAGACCGCCCCCGCCGAGCCCACCGCTGGCGCGCCGCAGGAACAGCCGGCCGAGCCGGAGCCGGCCCAGCCGGCGGCCGACAGCGCCCCACCGACGGCCGGTGGCGACGCCACCGCGGTCCGGATGCCGGCTCTCGGCGAGAGCGTCACCGAGGGCACCGTCACCCGCTGGCTCAAGCAGGTCGGTGACTCCGTGGAGGTCGACGAACCGCTGCTGGAGGTCTCCACCGACAAGGTCGACACCGAGATCCCGTCGCCGGTCGCGGGGACGCTGCTGGAGATCAAGGTGCCGGAGGACGACACCGCCGACGTCGGTGCCGAACTGGCACTGGTCGGCAGCCCGGGCGGGGCCTCGGCTCCGGCGGCGCCGGAGCCGGCCGCCGCATCGGAGCCGGCCGCCACGCCGCAGGCCCAACCCGCCCAACCGACGCCGGCGGCCCAGCCGGAGCCGGCCGCTCCCGCGCCGGCCCAGCCGGGTGCGTCGTACGCCAGCCCGGCCCCGGCCGCCGAGTCCGCCGCTCCGGCGCAGGCCACGCAGGCCGCAGCACCGGCACAGCAGAGCGCACCGGCGGCCCCGCCGGCCAGCGCCAACGGTGACGGCGGTTACGTCACCCCGCTGGTCCGCAAGCTCGCCGCCGAGCAGGGGGTCGACCTGGCCTCGGTGCGCGGCACCGGGGTCGGCGGGCGGATCCGCAAACAGGACGTGCTGACCGCGGCCGAACAGGCGCGGGCCGCCGCCGAGCGGGCCAAGGCCGAACAGGCCAAGCCGGCGGCACCGGCCGCGGCACCGACGGCGGCGAAGGCACAGCCCAGCCCGCTGCGGGGCCGGACCGAGAAGATGAGCCGGACCCGGACGGTCATCGCCAAGCGGATGCACGAGTCGCTGCAGAGCTCGGCGCAGCTGACCACGGTCGTCGAGGTCGACGTGACCAAGATCGCCCGGTTGCGGGCCCGGGTCAAGGGTGACTTCCAGGCCAAGCACGGCGTCAAGCTGTCGTTCCTGCCGTTCTTCGCGCTGGCGGCGGTGGAGGCACTGCGCACCTACCCGGTGGTGAACGCCTCCATCGACATGCAGGCCGGCACGATCACCTACCCCGACGGGGAGCACCTCGGCGTGGCGGTGGACACCGAGCGGGGTCTGCTGGTGCCGGTGATCCGTGACGCCGGCGACCTCAACCTCGGTGGGCTGGCGCGGCGGATCGCCGACGTGGCCGAGCGGACCCGGACCAACAAGATCGGGCCCGACGAGTTGTCCGGTGCCACCTTCACGCTGACCAACACCGGCAGCCGGGGGGCACTGTTCGACACCCCGATCGTGCCGTTGCCGCAGGCCGCCATCCTCGGCACCGGAGCGGTGGTGAAACGCGCCGCCGTGGTCGACGACCCGGAGCTCGGCGAGATCATCGCACCCCGGTCGATGGTCTTCCTGGCGCTGTCCTACGACCACCGGCTGGTCGACGGCGCGGACGCCGCCCGGTTCCTCAGCGCGGTCAAGGAGCGGCTGGAGGCCGGCGCGTTCGAAGGCGAGCTCGGCCTGTCCTGACGGCGTTCCACGACAGAGCGACCCCGGTTGCCGTAGCGGTGGGTGCCGGCCGATCCCGGCCGGCACCCACCGCCGTTTTGCACCGGATGGCGGTGGTCCGCATCCGGCACCACCGCGATCAGCGAAGATGTCCGCATGCGCATCCTGCTGGCCGGCGCGTCCGGCTTCCTCGGCACCAGACTGACCGACCACTTGCACAGCTGCGGACACGAGACCGTACAACTGGTCCGCCGGCCGGCGCGCGGGCCGGCGGAGTTCAGCTGGTCGCCGTCGGCCGGGCAGCTCGACCCGGCGGTGTTCACCGGCATCGACGCGGTGATCAACCTGGCCGGTGCCGGGGTCGGCGACAAGCGTTGGACCGACGGTTACAAGGCGTTGATCCGGTCCAGCCGGGTGGACAGCACCACCACGCTGGCCACCGCGATGGCCGGGCTTGCGGCAGCGGACCGACCGGCGGTGCTGCTGAACTCGTCAGCGGTCGGCTGGTACGGCGACACCGGCGACCAGCCGGTCGAGGAGAACGCCCCGGCCGGTGAGGGTTTCCTGGCCGACGTGGCCCGGGTCTGGGAGGCGGCCACCGGGCCGGCCGAGAACGCCGGCGTACGGGTGGTCCGGCTGCGCACCGGTCTGCCGTTGCACCGCGACGGCGGTCTGCTCAAGCCGCAGCTGCTGCCGTTCCGGCTCGGCCTGGGCGGCAAGCTCGGCAGCGGGCGGCAGTGGGTGCCGTGGATCGCCATGCAGGACTGGCTGCGGGCGGTGACCTTCCTGCTGGATCACGATGACATCTCCGGCCCGGTCAACGTGGTCGGGCCGGCGCCGGTGACCAACGCGGCGTTCGGCAAGGCGCTCGGGGCGGCGGTGCACCGACCGGCGGTGCTGCCGATCCCGGCGTTCGCGTTGCACGTGGCGCTGGGCGAGTTCGCCACCGAGGCGCTGCGGTCCTCCCGGGTGTTGCCTGGGGCGCTGACCGAGGCCGGGTTCACCTACCGGTACCCGGACCTGCCGGACGCGCTGCACGCCGCCCTGACGCAGGCGTGACCTCGCACCGGGTGGCTTCCGGACCGGTCAGAGCTCCGGACCGGTCAGAGCAGGGCCGGAAGCAGATCGGTGCCGATGGCGGTGATCAGGTCGCCGGTGCCGGCCGGGCCGGCGCCCTCGACCATCAGCACCAGCCGGTGGGCGCCGACGGTCGCCGCGCTGGCGGCGAGCCGCGCGGCGCACTCGGCCGCGCTGCCCAGTGGGTGGATTCGCAGCAGGCGCTCGGCGTAGCCGTCGAGGTCCCGGTGGGCCGGCGACGAGCCGTCGATCCGGACGTACTCCCGGGTGGTGGCCAGCCAGGGTGGCAGGGTCCGGCGAAGCTGACGCTCGGCGGCGGCCCGGGAGTCGGCGAGCCCGATCAGATGCACCGAGGCGTGCGGCACGACGGCCGGGTCGTGCCCGTTGGCGGCGGCGACGTCGGCGTACCGGGCCAGCGTGGCGGCCTTCGCCGCGTCGTCGTCGTGCACCCCGAGCAGCAGCGGATGCCCTCGGGCGGCCGCGAGGTCGACCGTCGCCGACGAGGTCGCCGCCACCCAGACCGGGATCGGGCGGGCCGGTCGGGGCACCACCGGCACGTCGCGGAACGTGAAGAACCCGCCGTCGGCCCCGACCGTCGCCGCGCCGGAGAGCCAGCACCCCAGCAGGTCCAGCGACTCGGCGAAGCCGTCCCGGTACCGGTCCAGGCCGGTACCGAAGACCTCCAGATCCACCCAGGGACCACCGCGGGCGACCCCGAGCCGGAACCGGCCGGCGGAGACCGTGTCCAGCAGGACCGTCTCCTCGGCGAGCGCGACCGGATGCCGGTTGGACAGTACGGCCGCCGCGGTGCCGACGGCGATCCGACGGGTGGCGCCGAGCAGGTAGCCGGCGAGGGTGGTGGCCGACGGGCACTGCCCGTACGAGACGAAGTGGTGTTCGGCCAGCCACACGCCGCCGAGGCCGGCTGCCTCGGCGGCGCGCGCGTAGTCGACGGTGGCCGGCAGACCGTGTGCCGCCAGCAGGAACAGGTCCACTGCCGGCCGGTTCAGGTCGCCGGCCACCGGCGCGGTGGTCGGATCAGCAGTCACGCAGCTCGGGTGACTGGTTGCGCAGCTGGGCCACCGGGGAGATGAACTCCTGGTAGGTCTCACCGCCGACGGCGGAGAGTTTGAAGGCGGCCACCCGGTGGCAGTTCTGGAAGGCGAACTTGACGCCGAAGTGCCGCTCCAGGCCGCCCCGGATCGCGTCGCTGGCCAGCGCCCGCAGCAGTTGGCCACGCTCGGCCTCGCTGGGAGGCGGCACCGCGTGGTCGGCGAACTCGGCCGTGCCGCCCTGGGCCTCGGCGGCCACCTGGGACACCACCGACCAGGCGTACGGCAGGGACTGGCGTACGCAGTCGACGAACTCAGCATCGTCGATCCGGCCGGCTTCGGCCCGCTCCAGCAGGGCGGCGGGTACGTCGAGGGACATGCTTTCTCCTCACGCTGACGGTCAGCGGACCAGCAGATCTGGCCCGAGTACGAACTCCGGGTCGACCTGGTCGGCGAGGTTCTCGCCGACCCGGTCGTTGGCCCAGGCGGCGGCGTTACGCAGGTGGAACTCCACCGCCTGCCGGGTGTAGCTGGCCCAGTCCTTGCCACAAGCATCGACGGCCGCACGCATCGTGTCCAGCGCGTCACGGTTCGCCGGCTCCATCGCGGTGATCGGCTGGTGTCGACCCCGCTCGGCCGCCTTGACAAAGGCCGACCGGCCGATCCAGGTCAGCAGGTCAGCGCCGACGTGCTCGCGCAGGAAGTCCACGTCCGACTCGTCGTCGATCTTGTTGCCGATCACGTGCACGCGTACGCCGTAGTCGCGGGCGTACCCGACGTACTGCCGGTAGACGCCGACGCTGCGCACCGTGGGCTCGCAAACCAGAAAGGTGGTGTCGAACCGGGTGAACAGCCCGGAAGCGAACGAGTCGGCCCCGGCGGTCATGTCGACGACCACGTACTCGCCGGCGCCGTCGACCAGGTGGTTGAGCAGCAGTTCCACCGCGCCGACCTTGGAGTGGTAGCAGGCGACACCGAGATCGTCGGTGGCGAACGGCCCGGTCACGGCGAGCCGAATGCCGGCCACCTCGCGGACCAGCGCGTCGTAGATCCGGTTGACCCCGGCGACGGTGAGCAGCCGCGAGCCACGTCCGGGCGGGGTGGTCTTGACCATCGCCGCGGCCGAGCTGATCCGGGAATTGTCGCCGCGCAGGTACTCCTTGATGTCGGCCAGGTGGTCGCCCAGCGCCGGCAGCAGCACCGCCTCGTCGTCGCTGGCGCCGAGGGCCGCGGCGAGATGCTGGTTGATGTCGGCGTCGACCGCCAGCAGCGGCGGCGCACCATCGACGCCGACCGGGGTGGCCGCGAGGTGGCGGGCGAACAGGGCCGCCAGGGTGGTCTTGCCGCTGCCACCCTTACCGACAAAACAGATCTTCACCGTGGATCTCTCCCAAACAACTCAACAGGTACGCGTACATTGGAAGTCATTTCCAATAACTTCGTCAAGCCTAGGTACGGCACGGGCGTGTCGGGCGAAATTGGTACTCTCCGCCGGTGCCGACCGCTCCGTCCCCACTGCCCGACAGCGCCGCGACCGACCGGCCGGTGACCAGCGGCCGTCCACCGGGCCGGGCCGGCGGCCCGGCCCGCCGGCGCGCCGACCTGGTCGTCGCGGTGGTCGCGGTGGCCCTCGCCGGCTGGGTCACCAGCGGGCTGTCGGCCGGGCCGGACAGCCGGGCGATCACCGTCAACTCCAGCGACCAGGCGCTGTTCGAGTGGCTACTCGGCTATGGGGCGTACGCGCTGACCCACGGCGAGAACCCGTTGTTCACCTACCTGCTCAACGCCCCCGACGGGGTGAATCTCGCGGTCAACACCTCGATCACCGTGTACGCGGTGCTGTTCGCGCCGCTGACCTTCCTGATCGGGCCACCGGCGACCTTCCTGGTCATCCTCACCCTCAACCTGGCCGGCACCGCTTTCGCCTGGTACTGGCTGCTGTCCCGGCTGCCCACCGGCGACAACGGCGCGCCGTTCGTGCCGTCCCGGCTGGCGGCCGCCGTCGGCGGACTGTTCTGCGGCTTCGCGCCGGCGATGGTGTCGCACGCCAACGCCCACCTCAACTGGACCGCCGGCTGGCTGGTGCCGATCATCGTCTGGCGGGTCCTCGCGCTGCGTGGGCGCCCCGGGGCGCGGCCGCTGGACCGGGGCGGCTGGGTGCGCAACGGCCTGATCCTCGGCCCGCTCGTCGCGGCGGCCTTCTCGATCGCCGCCGAGGGCCTGTTCTTCACCGCCCTGGCCTGCGGCGTGTTCCTCGGCGTCTCGGCGCTGGACCGCAGCCGCGCCGCCGAGGTCCGCGACGCGCTCCCCCGACTGCTGCGCGGCCTAGCGCTCACTGCGGTCGCGGCGACCGCACTGTTGGCGTACCCGTTGTGGTTGCACTTCTTCGGCCCGCAGGTGTTCCACGGCACCGGTTTCGACGCCCGGGTGCACAGCGAGGACATCCTCGCCTACGGGGCGTTCCCAGAACGCTCGCTCGCCGGTGTCGCCGGGCTGGGCACCGGGCTGGCGCCGAACGAGACCGAGGAGAACAGCTTCTTCGGCGTACCGCTGCTGATGTTGACCGTCGGCTGCCTGGTGCTGCTCTGGCGGGCCGCCGATCCCGGCCGCCGGGCCACGCTGCGGGCCCTCGCCGTCACCGCCGCACTGTTCGCGGTGCTATCCCTCGGCCCCCGACTGAAGATCGGCGGGACGATCACCGACATCCCGCTGCCGTACGCCCCGTTGGCCGGCGCACCGGTGTTCAACGCCGCGCTGCCGGCCCGGCTGGCCATGGTGGTCACCCCGGTCATCGGCATCCTGCTGGCGCTGACACTGAGCCTGCTACTCACCCGTCGGGCGGCCGGGCAGGCGCGGTACGGCCGGTGGTGGGCAGCAGCGTTCGCTGCGGCGCTGCTGCCGCTGACCCCGGCCAGTCTGCTCACCATCGAACGGGAGCCGATCCCGGACTTCATCACCTCCGGTGCCTGGCGCGACCACGTCAGCCGGGGCGGGGTGCTCGCCCCGGTGCCGTTCACCCTCGACGTGCTCCCCGACGGTCAACGCTGGCAGGCGTACGCGTTCGCGCACCGGCAGGGCGAGTTCGCCATCCCGTCCGGCTTCTTCCTCGGCCCCGGCGGACCGGACGGCCGGGGCCGGATCGGACCGGTCCCCCGGGCCACCGACGGGCTGCTGCACGAGGTCGCCCGCACCGGCGTGGTGCCGCCGATCACCGACGCCGACCGGGCCGCCGCCCGCGCCGACCTGCGGTACTGGGACGCCGAGGCGGTGGTGCTCGCCGACCAGGTGCACGGGGCGAAGTTCCCGGTCGACGCCGAGGCCCTGCTGACCGCGACCACCGAACTGCTCGGCCCGCCGCAGCGGATCACCGACGTCTGGCTCTGGCCGGCGCCCGAAGGCGGCTGGTGAGCCGGACCACGGACCGGCCCGACCGACCGGTAACGGACTAGGCTGGACGGCGTGACCAGCACCCTTCCCCGCGCGCGCGGGGTCCGAGCCGGAGTCGTCGACTACCAGATCGCCTGGCAGGAGCAGCGTCGACTGCACGCCGCCGTGGTCGCCGGCGAGGAGCCGGACACCGTGCTCCTGCTGGAGCACCCGAGCGTGTACACGGCCGGCAAGCGCACCGAACCGTGGGACCGCCCGGTGGACGGCACCCCGGTGGTGGACGTCGACCGGGGCGGCAAGATCACCTGGCACGGCCCGGGGCAGCTGGTCGGCTACCCCATCGTCCGGTTGCCGGAACCGATCGACGTGGTCGCCTACGTACGCCGGGTCGAACAGCTGCTGATCGACGTCTGCGCCGAGTTCGGGCTGGCCGCCACCCGCCTCGACGGGCCGAACCACAGCGGCGTCTGGGTGCCGGCCGACGACCGTGGACCGGCCCGCAAGGTGGCGGCGATCGGCATCCGGGTCGCCCGCGGGGTCACCCAGCACGGCTTCGCGATCAACTGCGATCCGGACCTGACGGCGTACGACCGGATCGTGCCGTGCGGTCTGCGCGACGTCGGCGTCACCTCGCTGAGCGCCGAGCTCGGCCGGCCGGTGACCGTCGCCGAGGTGCTGCCGGTCGTCGAACGGCACCTGGCCACGCTCGGGTGAGCCGGCAGCTCTCGGGTCCGCCGGCCGATCGATGCCTCGGGTGAGCCAACTCACCCGGTGAACGGCGGCCGCACGGTCGCCCAACCGCCCGAGCGGGCATCGGCCGGCGTAGGCTGGCAAGGGTGACCATTGCTCCGGAGGGACGACGCCTGCTGCGCCTGGAGGTCCGCAACGCCGAGACCCCGATCGAGCGCAAACCCCCGTGGATCAAGGTCAAGGCCAGGATGGGGCCCGAGTTCACCGAGCTGCGCGGGCTGGTGCAACGGGAAGGGCTGCACACCGTCTGTCAGGAGGCCGGCTGCCCCAACATCTACGAGTGTTGGGAAGACCGGGAGGCCACCTTCCTCATCGGTGGGGACCAGTGCACCCGGCGCTGCGACTTCTGTCAGATCGACACCGGCAAACCGGCCGAGTTCGACGCCGACGAGCCCCGCCGGGTCGGCGAGTCGGTCGCGGCGATGGATCTGCGCTACGCCACGGTCACCGGGGTGGCCCGCGACGACCTGCCCGACGGGGGTGCCTGGCTGTACGCCGAGACCGTCCGGCAGATTCACGCACTGCGGCCCGGCTGCGGCGTCGAGTTGCTGATCCCGGATTTCAACGGCGACGCCGGCCAGCTCGACGAGGTGTTCGCCGCCCGACCGGAGGTGCTCGCCCACAACGTCGAGACGGTGCCCCGGATCTTCAAGCGGATCCGGCCGGCCTTCCGGTACGAGCGCTCGCTCCAGGTGCTCACCCGGGCCCGCACGGCCGGTCTGGTGGCCAAGTCCAACTTGATCCTCGGCCTCGGCGAGGAGCGCTCCGAGGTGTCACAGGCGCTGCGCGATCTGCACGCCGCCGGGTGCGAGCTGGTCACCATCACCCAGTATCTGCGCCCGACGCCGCGGCATCACCCGGTGCAGCGCTGGGTCAAGCCGGAGGAGTTCGTCGAGCTGCGCGAGGAGGCCGAGCAGATCGGCTTTTCCGGGGTGATGAGCGGCCCGCTGGTGCGTTCGTCGTACCGCGCCGGCCGGCTCTACCGGCAGGCGCTGCGCCAGCGCGAGGCCCAGCCGCTGGCCGGCTGACCGCCCGGTGAACGGCTTCGCCCCCGGCAACTAGACTCCCTCGCATGGCGAAACCCCAGGAGAAGGTGTCGTTCGGCCAGCGGCTGAAGCAGATCGGCATGGTGTTCTCGTTCACCGCCAAGCGCGACAAGTGGTTCGTCCCGCTGGCGGTGGCCGCCGTCGTGCTGCCGCTGGCGATCACCGTACCGGTGGTGATCGCCTTGGGGTGGATGTGGCTACCGGTCGGCATCCTGGTGGCGCTGCTCGCCGTACTGATCGTGCTGAACCTGCGGTCGAACACGGCGATGATGAACGTCGCCGAGGGCCAGCCGGGTGCGGCGGCCTCGCTGCTGGAGAACATGCGCGGCGACTGGCGGGTGACGCCGGCGGTCAGTTCGACCACCCAGATGGACATGGTCCACCTGGTGATCGGGCGGCCCGGGGTGATCCTGCTCGCCGAGGGCAACCCACAGCGGGTCCGGGGGCTGCTCGGTCAGGAGAAGCGGCGGCTGGCGAAGGTGATCGGCAGTGCGCCGCTGTACGACTACGTGATCGGCACCGACGAGGGCGAGTTGTCGATCCGCAAGATGCGTACGACGTTGATGCGCTTGCCGCGCAACCTGACCGGCAAGGACGTCAACGCGTTGGACAAGCGGCTGACCGCGTTGTCGGCCCGGCCGCAAATACCCAAGGGCGCCATTCCGAAGAACATGCGCCCGCCGAAGGGCGCCTTCCGGCAGACCCGCGGCCGCTGACCGGCGGTCGCCGCCATTGCGGTCCGACCCGGGTCGCGGGCCGGGCGGTGCGGTCGTGGGTCAGCGGGGGGCGGCGACGACGACCGATCCGGCGGCCCGGTCGTGCAGGCCGCGCCGCCGCCCGTCCATCACCAGGGGCGGGATCACCAGGGCCAGCAGCAGTCCGCGCAGCAGTGCCCGGGGTACGCCGATCCGGCCGCCGTCGGCGTCCGAGACGCACCGGATCCTGGCCAGCCACATCCCCGGGGTCTGGGCGAACAGGCCCAGGAAGAAGCCGTACTCGGCGATCAGCACCACCACCGGTGGCCAGCCGGAGCGGGCCGGGTCGGCGAAAAGGCTGGAGATTAGCACACAAAGTAGCCAATCAATCACCAGAGCGCCGGTTCGTCGTAGCAGACTCGGCACCTCGTCACCCTGCCCCGCCGGGCCACCGGTCGCTCCACCCGCAGCCGCATTTGCGCTTGCCGCCACGCTGCCCCCTCCCGATACCCACGAACGGCCAGACTAGTCTGGGCCGTCTGCCGTATCCTGCGGGGGACGATTGGTCGGGATCACGCTCCGCACCGGACGTAACACGGCGGAAACATTAGAGACATGGTGGGGCAACCCTGCGGCCATAGCGTCGCGACCAGCATAGCCATCAGTGCGACGTGCCAGGAGGACGTGTGTTCGCCAATCCCGAGGAACTACTGCGGTACCTCAAAGACGAGGGCGTGAAATTCGTCGACGTACGCTTCTGTGACCTGCCCGGCGTGATGCAGCACTTCAACTTGCCGGTCGAGTCGGTCGACGAGGACATTTTCACCACCGGCCTCGCCTTCGACGGGTCTTCGATCCGTGGTTTCCAGGCGATCCACGAGTCGGACATGCTGCTGCTGCCGGATGTCGCCACCGCCTTCATCGACCCGTTCCGGATCGAGAAGACGCTGGCGCTCAACTTCTTCATCCACGACCCGTTCACCCGGGAGCCGTACTCCCGGGACCCGCGCAACGTGGCCAAGAAGGCGGAGGCCTACCTGGCGGCGAGCGGCATCGCCGACACCGCCTACTTCGGGCCCGAGGCGGAGTTCTACATCTTCGACTCGATCCGCCACGAGACCTCCGCGAACCAGGCCTACTACTACATCGACTCGATTGAGGGCTGGTGGAACAGCGGTCGCGAGGAAGAGGGCGGCAACCGCGGGTACAAGACCAACTACAAGGGCGGCTACTTCCCGGTGCCACCGGTCGACCACTACGCCGACCTGCGTGACAAGATCGTCCGCAAGCTGATCGACACCGGCTTCACCGTGGAGCGGTCGCACCACGAGGTCGGCACCGCCGGCCAGGCCGAAATCAACTACAAGTTCTCCACCCTGCTGCACGCCGGCGACCAGCTGCAGCTGTTCAAGTACATCGTGAAGAACACCGCCTGGGCCAGCGGCAAGACGGCGACCTTCATGCCGAAGCCGCTGTTCGGCGACAACGGCTCCGGCATGCACACCCACCAGAGTCTGTGGCTCAATGGTGAGCCGCTGTTCTACGACGAGACCGGCTACGCCGGCCTGTCGGACACCGCCCGCTGGTACATCGGCGGTCTGCTGCACCACGCGCCGTCGCTGCTGGCCTTCACCAACCCGACGGTCAACTCGTACCGCCGGCTGGTGCCCGGCTTCGAGGCACCGGTCAACCTGGTGTACTCGCAGCGCAACCGGTCCGCCTGCACCCGCATCCCGGTTACCGGCAGCAACGGCAAGGCCAAGCGGGTCGAGTTCCGGGTGCCGGACCCGTCGGCCAACGTCTACCTGGCCTTCTCGGCCATGCTGATGGCCGGTCTGGACGGCATCAAGACCAAGATCGAGCCGCCGGAGCCAATCGACAAGGACCTGTACGACCTGCCGCCGGAGGAGTGGGGCAACGTCAAGCAGGTGCCGGGTTCGCTGCCGGCCGTGCTGGACTCGCTGGAGGCCGACCACGACTTCCTGCTTGAGGGTGGGGTCTTCACGCCGGACCTCGTCTCCACCTGGATCGACTGGAAGCGGTCCAACGAGGTCGACCCGGTCCGCCTGCGGCCGACCCCGCACGAGTTCGCAATGTACTTCGACTGCTGATTCCGGCCGCGCCGGTCCAGCACTGGACGACGGCGGTGGGGGCGGGCCTCGGCTCGCCCCCACCGCCGTTTCGCTGCCCGCCCCGGTCTCGTCCGACGTCCGTCAGCTCGCGTCGGGGTGCCGGGCGGATCGGACCGCCCGCACCACCAGCACGACGATCAGCGCGCACATGGCCACCGTGCCCGGCGCCTTGGTGAGCGCGGCGACCCCCGAACCGTCCGGCAGGACCAGGAAACCGGCGACCGCCACCGGCAGCAGGAACCACCCGGTGCGGTACGCGGCGGCGGCCAGCAACGCCAACGGCCAGCTCAGATACCACGGGTAGACGACCGGCGCGGCGAGCACCGTGGCGGCCAGCGCCAGCCCTGCCCCGAACACCACGGTCCCCCGGTCCCAGGTCGCCGGTGGGCCGACGGAGTCCGCCACCGGCACGGCACGACCGTCCGGGCCCCGCCAGCCGGACAACGGGTCACCGCCGCGCCACACCCGCCACCACAGCCACACGAGGAAACCGGCGAGCAGCGCCAGGCCCACCACGCGGACCGCCCCCACCGCGTCCAGTCGCACCCCGACCAGCCGCCCCAGGTAGTCGATCAGCAGCCCGACAGCGGTCGGCGGCGAGGTCCACTGCCGCGAGTCGCCGCTGCGGGACAGCCCGTTCACCCAGCCCAGACCGAGCCCGGACAGCGCCGTGGTGGCCGCGACCGCGCCGACCGCCCCCGCCACCACCAGCGCCCCGGCCCGTACCAGGGCGGCCGGTCGGCGCGGCCCGGCCACCGCGAGCACCGCCGCGAACGGTACGACCACCAGGGCCGTCGCCTTCACCGCGACGGCCAGCCCGAGCAGCAGCCCACCGGCGACGGTCGCCACCGACGCACCACCGATGCCGTCGGTCCCTGGATCGGTCACACGGGCCGATCCGGCGGCGATCACCCATAACGCCGCGACCAGCAGACCGACCATCAACGCGTCGTTGTGCGCCCCCGAGACCAGGTGGATCAGCGCCACCGGGCAGCCCAAGGTCAGCCAGAGCGCCCGGCCGGCCGGCAGGCCGCACCTGGCGGCCAGACCGGGCAGCGCCACCGCCACCAGCACCAGCCCGGCCACGGCGGTCAGCCGCAGCGCCAGCAGGGTGCCGGTCAGACCGGCACCGACCGCGACCGCCAGCCCGGCGAGCCAGACGACCAGTGGCCCGTACGGGGCCGGGGTGTCGCGCCACAACGGGGCGACCGCGTCGACCCAGGGACAGCCCTGACCGGCCACTCCGGAGTACGGGTCGCCACCGTCGCGCAGGATCCAGCCCTGGCAGGCGTACGAGTAGATGTCCCGGCTGCCCAGCGGCGGCGCCACCAGCAGCGGCACCGCCCAGATGCCGACGGTGGTCGACGCCCACCGTACCGACGGCACACCGTGCCGGGCCGACCACCAGGCCCACACCATCGCACCGGTGCCGGCGGCCCAGGCGAGCACGCTGAGCACGCCGGTTCCGCTGGTGAAGACCGCCCAGCCGGCGGCCGGTGGTTCGGGCAGCGCGCCGCCCAGGCCGGCGGCGACCGCGAGGGCGACCGCGCCGGCCAGACCGACGTAGCGGATGAGGTGGTACCGCGTTCCGGCGTCGCCGCAGCGGTCAGGCACCGAGGACCCGCTCCGCTGCGGCCCGGCAGCGGCGGGCGGTCCGCAGGTAGCCGTCCAGGAACTGGCCGGGGTCGGTACCGCCGAGCAACCGGACCACCCCGGCCAGCTCGGCACCGTGCCGGGGCAGTTGGTCGGTGGCCCGGCCCCGGACCAGCATCAGCGCGTCGCGGACCCGGGAGGCGAGGACCCATCCGTCGTGCAGCGCGGTCGCGTCGGCCCCGTCGACCAGGCCGGCGTCGCGGGCCGCAGCCAGCGCGACCAGGGTACGGGTGTCGCGCAGCGCCGGCACCGCGTGCCCGTGCCGCAGCTGGGTCAACTGCACCGCCCATTCGACGTCGGCGAGCCCGCCCCGGCCGAGCTTGGTGTGAGTGGCCGGGTCGGCGCCGCGCGGCAGTCGTTCGGTCTCCACCCGGGCCTTGATCCGGCGGATCTCGACGACCTGCTCCCGGCCCAACCCGCCGGCCGGGTAGCGGACCGGGTCGGCGACGGCGACGAACTCCTCGCCCAGCGACGGGTCGCCGCAGACGAACCGGGCCCGCAGCAAAGCTTGCGCCTCCCACACCTTCGCCCACCGGGCGTAGTACTGGGCGTACGCTGCGAGGCTGCGCACCAGCGGCCCCTGCCGGCCTTCGGGGCGCAGGTCGGCGTCCACCCCGAGCGGTGGATCGGGGGCCGGCATGCCGAGCAGCCGGCGCAGTTCCTCGGCGACCGCCCGGGCGGCGGCGCTGGCCTCGTCGTCGGCGAGGCCGGGCGGTGGGTCGTAGACGAAGAGCACGTCGGCGTCGGAGGAGTAGCTCATCTCGTACCCGCCGAGGCGGCCCATGCCGATGATCGCGAACCGCAGACCATCCGGCGGCGGCACAGTCTCGACCGCGACCCGCAGCGCGGCGGCGAGCGTGGCGTCGGCCACGGCGGACAGCCCGGCACCGACGGCGGCCACGTCGAGCCGGCCCCGGGCTTCCCGGGCCGGGGCCAGCGCGCCGGCCCGGTTGAGCACGTCGGCGCAGGCCAGCCGGAGCAGTTCGCGGCGGCGCAGGGCCCGCACGGCGCAGACCGCCTGGACCGGATCCGGCGGCTCGCCGCCACCGCTGCCAAGGTGGCGGGCCGCAGCGGCATCGAAGCCGGCGCGCAGCACCGCCGCGTCGCGCGGGGTGAGCTCGGCGTCGGCCGCCAGCATCCGCAGCGCCTCGGGCTCGCGGGCCAGCAGGTCGGCGGCGTACCGGGACAGCCCGAGGGTACGGGCGAGCCGGCCGGCGACCAGGCCTTCGTCGCGCAGCAGCCGCAGATACCAGGGGGTGCTGCCGAGCTTGTCGGAAACCTGCCGGTAGCTCAGCAGCCCCCGGTCCGGCTGGGGAGCGTCGGCGAACTCCTGCAGCAGCACCGGCAACAGGGTGCGCTGGATGGCGGCGGTCCGGGAGACGCCGCCGGTGAGCGCTTCCAGATGCCGCAGCGCCCCGGCCGGGTCGGCGAAGCCCAGCACCTCGAGCCGGCGCCGGGCGGCCTGCGGGGTCATCCGCAGCGACTCGGCCGGCACCCGGGCGACTGATTCGAGCAGCGGCCGGTAGAGCAGCTTGGCGTGCAGCCGGCGTACCTCGGTGGCGTGGCTGACCCAGTCGGCCCGGAATGCCTCGACGACGTCGGTTTCGGGCGTCGAGGCATAGCCGAGGGCCTGGGCGAGCCAGCGCAGCGCCACCGGGTCGGCCGGCACGGTATGGGTACGGCGCAGCCCCTGCAGTTGCAGCCGGTGCTCGACACCGCGCAGGAACCGGTAGCCGCGCAGCAGCGCCTCGCCGTCGGCGCGGCCGACGTACCCGCCGGCGACCAAGGCCCGCAGGGTGGGCAGCGTGCCGGGGGCCCGCAGCGTCTCGTCGACCCGACCATGCACCAGTTGCAGCAGCTGGACGGCGAACTCGATGTCGCGCAGCCCGCCGGGGCCGCGTTTGATCTCGCGTTCCAGCTCGCGGGGCGGGACGTTCTCGATGATCCGGCGGCGCATGGCGCGCACGTCCTCGACCGCCTCCGGGCGCTCGGCGGCATGCCAGACCAGCGGCGACAGCAGCCGGATCCACTCCTGCGCGAGGTCGCGGTCGCCGGCCGCCGGCCGGGCCTTGAGCAGCGCCTGGAACTCCCAGGTTCGGGCCCACCGCTGGTAGTAGGCGAGGTGGCTGCCGAGGGTACGGACCAGCGGCCCCCGGTTGCCTTCCGGGCGCAGCGCGGCGTCCACCGGCCAGGCCACCAACCCGCAGATGTGGATCAACCGGGTGGCGACGGTGGTGGCAACCGTCAGGTCGGCGTTGTCGGCGGCGACGAAAATCACGTCCACGTCGGAGACGTAGTTCAGCTCGTTGCCGCCGCACTTGCCCATCGCCACCACGGCGAGGCCGGGCGGGCCGCTGCCGTCGGGCAGCTCGGCGACGGCGATGTCGTACGCGGCGGACAGGGTCGCGTCGGCCAGCGCGGACAACGCCGCCATGGTCTGTTCCAGGCACCGTCCCCCGGTCAGGTCGGCCGCCGCGATACGCAGCAGGGCCAACCGGTACGCCTGGCGCAGCGCGGTGATCGCCGCCGCGCCGACCAGCGGGGTCGGCGCGGCGGTCGAACCAGCGGCCGTCTCGACGGTCGACGCGGCGTCGGCGATGGTCGGGGCGACGGCGAGGACACCGTCGGCGGTGGGGGCCACCCCGTTCTCGGTGGCGAGCACCGACCACTGGTCCGGGTTGGCGACCAGATGGTCGCCGAGACTGGATGAGGCACCGAGGACGGCGATCAGCCGTCGACGCAGACCGGGGTCGGCGTGCAGGGCGTCGAGCACCGGCGACCCGCCGGTGCCGAAGCCGCCGGTGCCGGTGCCGCGCCGCTGCGCCTCGACGAGCCGGTGCAGCTGGCGCAGCGCCAGATCGGGGTCGGCGGCCCGGGACAGTGCGGTCAGCAGTTCGGCGGCCGGCGGGTCGACGGGCTGCTGCGCCTGTACCTGCCACAGCCCGAGCCCGTCGGGGCCGAGCAGGTCGGCGGCCCGGACGGTGTCCGTGCCGCTGACGTCGAAGCCGTATCGGGCGAGCCGGCCGGTGGCACTGGTCGGTCTGGTCATCGGGGGCCTAACTGCCGAGCAGTGGAAGGGTCCGGGGGATGTCCGAGTCGGGCAGCTGGCCGAGGGCGAGCGCGGCGAACCGGACGGCGAACGGTTGCCAGACCTCCTCGATGTCAGCGAGCACCTCGACGCAGGCATCGACGACCACGTCGGCGGGCAGGCGCAGCTCGGTCAGGATGGTCGACCCGGCCGCCCAGGTGCTGACCATGTCCCGGTCGCACTCGATGTGGAACTGCAGCCCCCAGGCCCGGTCACCGAGGCGGAACGCCTGGTGGGGGTAGTGCGTGGAGGCGGCCAGCAGCACCGCGCCGTGCGGCAGCTCGGTGATCTCGTCGACGTGCCACTGCAGCACGTCCGGCGCGAGTGGCACGTACCGGAACAGCGGGTCGGTGGCGGCGGCGTCCCGCTTGCCGACCAGGGCGGGCCCGATCTCCGGGCCGGCGGCGCTGCGTTCGACGGTGCCGGCGTGCGCGGTGGCGAGCAGGTGCGCGCCGAGCCCGATGCCGAGGGTCGGGATCCGGTGGCGGACGGCCTTGCGCAGCAGCCCTTCGACCGCAGGCAGCCAGCTGGCGGCCGGGTCCGGACCGACGGCGGACGGCCGGCCGCCGAGGACGATCACCGCCGGTCGGTCGGCCAGGTCGGCCGGGACCGGGTCGTCGGCGTACGGGCGGCACACCTCGATCGGCAGGCCGGCTTCGGCGAGCCACTCCCCCAGCCGTCGCAGATCGTCGGTCGGGTCGTTCTCGATCACCAGAGCGCTGCCCACGTGTCGAGGCTATCCAATCGGCCGGGGCGGTGACCGTAGGTGGTCCCTGCGTGCTCGCGGTTGCGTACTCGTAAAATCTGCTCGCTCGGACCGGAACCAAATCTGCTCGTTCGGACCGGGAACCTCGCGTAGTCTCGCGCCGGTGACCGACCCGCGACCGGCCGACCGCCGAGGTGGCGAGCTGCTTTCCCCAGCCGCTGAGCCGGCCCGACCTGGCGCTGCGACGCTGCGCCCGCTCGCGCTGCACCCCGGTGACGAGGTCCGGATCGTGGCCCCGGGTGGGCCGGTCGCCGCGGAGCCGGTCGAGCGGGGAATGGCCGTGCTCGCCGGCTGGGGGCTGCGGCCCCGGTTGGGCCGGCACGCACTGGGCCGGCACGGTTTCCTGGCTGGGACCGACCAGCAGCGGGCCGCCGACCTCGCCGAGGCGTTCGCCGACCCGGCGGTACGCGGCATCGTCTGCGCCCGGGGCGGCTACGGCACCCAGCGGGTGGTGGACCTGCTGGACATGGCGGCGGTGCGCCGGGATCCGAAGGTGGTCTGCGGGTACTCGGACATCACCGCCCTGCACCTGGCGCTGTGGCGGGGTGCCCGGTTGGCGACGGTGCACGGGCCGGTGGCGGCCTGGGACGACGAGCGGACCCCGGCGGTGTCCGCCGGGTCGCTGTGCCGGGCGCTGATGAAGCCGGTGCCGACGGTGCTCGCCCGGTCGCCGGACGAGGCCGGCGCGGCGGTGCTAGTGCCGGGTCGGGCCGACGGCACCCTGCTCGGCGGCAACCTGACCGTGCTCGCGGCCTCGGTGGGCACCGCCGACCTGCCGGACCTGACCGGGTCGATCCTGCTGATCGAGGAGATCGGTGAGCCGCCGTACCGGGTGGACCGACTGCTCACTCAGCTGCGCCGGGCCGGCGCGCTGGATGGCCTGGCCGGGGTCGCCCTCGGCCAGTTCACCGGCTGCACCGACCGGCACGGGGTGGACGTCGCCGAGGTGCTCACTGAACGGCTCGGTGATCTCGGCGTACCGGTGCTGGGTGGGCTGCCGCTCGGGCACGGGCAGACCCCACGCACCGTTGGCCTCGGCGTACCGGCCACCGTCGACGCCGCCGCCGGCACCCTCATGGTCTCCCCCGCCGTGCGCTGACCCGAGCCGGCCGGATGCTCACAGCCCGTTGACAGCTTCGGCATGGGTTGTGTTGAGGACCGCCAGGCACCGTCGGTCAGGTCATCGCACCACACCGCAACGACATCCGGAGGTTGACTTGTCCAGACGGATCACGAGGAAGCGGGCGCTCGCGGGCCTGGCCGCGGCGGGCGTGCTCAGCGTCGGGATCGCGGCGCCGACCATCGCCTTCGCGCAGGAGGGCGCCGAGCCGAGCGCCAGTGCCAGTGCCAGTGCCAGTGCCGACGGATCGACCGGCGAGGAGCGCCGGGCGGCGAAGATGACCGAGTTGGCTGAGGCGCTGGCCGACGAACTCGGCGTCTCCGCCGACGACGTCACCGCCGCCCTGGAGAAGATCCGTGAGGAGCGGACCGGTGACCGGCCCGAACGCGGAGAGCGGCCGGAGGGGACGGCCGACCGGCAGGCAGCGCTGCAGGAACGGCTCGACGCGGCGGTCGCCGACGGAAAGCTCACCCGGGCCGAGGCCGACGCGGTGCTCAAGGCGTACGAGGAAAGGGTGCTCGCCGGCCCCGGACGCGGCGGTGGTCCGGGCCGTGGCGGCCCAATGGGCGGTACGGACGAGGGGCCGGCGGCCGACCAGTCGCCGGACGGCGCCTGATCCGCTCCCGCCCCGAAAGGTCCTGGCGCCGGAACGCCCCTCGCGGGGTTGCTCCGGCGCCAGGATCGTCTTCGCGCCGGCCGGCGGCGGCCGGGGACGACGAGCCGGCTCAGGCGATGCAGGCGCAGACGATCAGGGCGGCGCCGAAGTGCGTCGCGGCGCTGACCCGGGCGGCGGGGTGCGGCTCGTCGGAGCAGATCACCGCGCCGAGCCGGCCGGGGGTCAGCCAGTCGAGCACGGCGAAGGCCAACGCCATGATGCCGAGCCCGATCAGTCCGAAGAGGATCGTCGAGGCGAGCCCTTTGGTGAACGACGGGTAGCTCGTCAGGATCGCGGTGAAGACGATGCCGGCGACGCCGAGCTGGTTGGCGGCGAGCAGCAACGCCGCGTTGCCGTTGCGATGCACCCAGATCAGCTCGCGCAACTTCCCAGGGGTGAGCCAGTCGACCACCACGAAGCCGGCCGCCATCAGAGCAACGCCGACCGCTCCGAAGACGATGCTCTGCCAAGCTCCGGTGAGCAGATCCTCCAGCACGCACGTTCCTCCCGATCGAGTCGCCGCGGGGGCGGCGAGTGTCGGGAGGGACGATAGCGTGGCGGCGCCAGCCCGCTCAGAGCGCGCCGAGGTAGCGGCGACGCTCGTACGGGGTGACCTCGCGGCGGTACTGCTCCCACTCGGAGCGCTTGTTGCGCAGGAAGAAGTCGAAGACGTGCTCGCCGAGCACCTCGGCGATCAGCTCCGAGCTGGCCATCACCTCGATCGCCTCGGAGAGGTTCTCCGGCAGCGACTCGTACCCCATCGCCTTGCGCTCGGCGGCGGACAGCGCCGACACGTCGTCCTCGGAGCCGGGCGGCAGCTCGTAGCCCTCCTCGATGCCCTTGAGACCGGCACCGAGCATCACCGCGAAGGCCAGGTACGGGTTGGTCGCCGAGTCCAGCGAGCGGACCTCGACCCGGGCCGAGTTCGGCTTGCCGTACGCGGGAACCCGCACCAGCGCGGACCGGTTCAGGTGCCCCCAGCACACGTACGCCGGGGACTCGGTGATCCGGTCCGGCAGCGCCTGCGGGAACAGCCGCTTGTAGGAGTTGACCCACTGGTTGGTGACCGCGGTGTACTCGCGGGCGTGCACCAGCAGTCCAGCGATGAACGCCTTGGCGACCTTGGAGATCTTCATCGGGTCGCCGGCGTCGTGGAACGCGTTGCGCTCGCCCTCGAACAGCGACAGGTGGGTGTGCATCCCGCTGCCCGGCTGGTCGGTGAAGGGCTTGGGCATGAAGGTCGCCGCGACGCCGTGCGACAGGGCGACCTCCTTGACCACGTGGCGGAAGGTCATGATGTTGTCGGCGGTGGTCAGCGCGTCGGCGTAGCGCAGGTCGATCTCCTGCTGGCCGGGGGCGACCTCGTGGTGGCTGAACTCGACCGAGATGCCGATCCGTTCCAGGGCGAGCACCGCCTGGCGGCGGAAGTCGCGGGCAACCGCGTGGGTGGTGTGGTCGAAGTAGCCGCCGGAGTCGACCGGCACCGGGGTGGACCCGTCAGCCGGGCTGTTCTCCAGCAGGAAGAACTCGATCTCGGGATGGGTGTAGAAGGTGAAGCCCTTGTCGGCGGCCCGGGACAACGCCCGGCGCAGCACGTGCCGGGGATCGGCCCAGGACGGCGTACCGTCGGGCAGCAGGATGTCACAGAACATCCGGGCGCTCTCGCCGCTGACGCCGCCCTCGAACGGGAAAACCTGAAAGGTCGTGGGATCCGGCATGGCGACCATGTCGGACTCGAAGACCCGGGCGAACCCTTCGATGGCGGAGCCATCGAAGCCGATGCCTTCTTCGAATGCCGCCTCAAGCTCAGCCGGCGCGACCGAGACGCTCTTGAGCGTGCCGAGCACGTCGGTAAACCACAACCGAACGAAACGGATGTCGCGCTCTTCCAGAGTACGGAGCACGAACTCCTGCTGACGGTCCACGTCTACCCCTCGTGACACTGGTCTGCCCGGACCGGTTCCATTCTCCGCGCTGCTGCCCTCCAGCGCAGGACCAGGTGCTGTCGGCTCCCACCTGAGCTGCCCAGTCTTTACCGACCTCGTTACACCGACGTTACGGGACCGCTCCGGTCGCGCACCTGGCGGGGCCAGCCGACAATCCACGCCATTCCGGCGCTTTTCTATTGGCCACCACGAAAGGGATATTAGACCACGATCACCGGGGCACGCCGGAGCATGTCCGCACAGTCACCTGACCGGTCCCCCGTAGCGAGGCGTCGGCGACCGGCGGGTTGGTCGGGGTCGCGCTGGGGGAAGATAGCGACATGCCGACGCTGCGCATCGCCCTCGCCCAGGTCAACCCCACCGTTGGCGATCTACCGGGCAACGCCCGGCTGGTCCGCGACTTCACCCGTACGGCGGTGGACGCCGGCGGGCAACTGGTCGTGTTCCCGGAGATGATGCTCACCGGTTACCCGGTGGAGGACCTGGTGTTCCGGGAGTCGTTCGTCGCCGCCGCCCGGTCCGGCGTCCGGCAACTCGCCGCCGACCTGGCCGCCGACGGGTTCGGCGACGTACCTGTGCTGGTCGGCTACCTCGACGCCGACGGGCCGGCCGCGATCAGCGCCGAGGCCGACCCGGGCCGGGGCCCGCGCAACGCCCTCGCCGTGTTGCACGGCGGCACCGTGGCGGCCACCTACTTCAAACACCACCTGCCCAACTACGGTGTCTTCGACGAGGACCGCTACTTCGTGCCGGGCATCGCGTTGACCGTCGTGCGCGTCTGCGGGGTCGACGTGGCGTTGACCATCTGCGAGGACCTGTGGCAGGCCGGCGGGCCGTTCACCGCCGCCCGCCGCGCCGGCGTCGGCCTGGTCGTCACGGTCAACGGGTCGCCGTACGAGTTGGACAAGGACGACGCCCGGCTGCCGTTGGTGCGGCGGCGGGCCGCCGAGGCCGGCGCCACCGTGGCGTACGTCAACCTGGTCGGCGGCCAGGACGAACTGGTCTTCGACGGCGACTCGATGATCGTCGCCGCGGACGGCACGCTGCTGGCCCGCGCGCCGCAGTTCGTCGAGCATCTGCTGCTGCACGACCTGACGCTGCCGGCCGCGGACGCCCCGGCGCAGGACCCCGCCGCGACCCCGGAGACCGCCGACGCGACGGCCACCCCGGAGACCCCGGACGGCCCGGACCGGATGAGCATCGACCGGGTGGTGGTCGGTGACCGGCCGGCCGACCCGACGGGCGGGCCGGTCAGCGGCGGGGTCGCCGAGCCGCTGCCGACCGAGGCGGAGATCTGGTCGGCACTGGTGCTCGGGCTGCGCGACTACGTCCGCAAGAACGGCTTCTCCTCGGTGGTGCTGGGGTTGTCCGGCGGGATCGACTCGGCGGTGGTGGCCGCGATCGCGGTGGACGCGCTCGGCCCGGACCGGGTCGTCGGCGTCTCGCTGCCCAGTCAGTTCTCCTCCGAACACTCCCGGGCCGACGCCGCCGAGCTGGCCAAACGGACCGGCCTGGACTACCGGATCGAGCCGATCCAACCGATGGTGGACCCGTTCCTGGCCAACATCTCGCTCTCCGGGCTGGCCGTGGAGAACCTGCAGGCCCGGGTACGCGGGGTGATCCTGATGGCGCTGTCCAACCAGGAGGGCCATCTGGTGCTGACCACCGGCAACAAGAGCGAATTGGCGGTTGGCTACTCCACCCTGTACGGCGACTCGGTCGGCGGCTTCAACCCGATCAAGGACGTCTGGAAGTCGCTGGTGTGGACGCTGGCCCGGTGGCGCAACGACGACGCCGTCCGGCGGGGCGACGAGCCGCCGATCCCGGAGAACTCGATCGCCAAGCCACCGAGCGCGGAGCTGCGTCCCGGTCAGCTCGACACCGACTCGCTGCCCGACTACGCGCTCCTCGACGGGGTGCTCACCGGCTACATCGACGGCGATGCCGGCCGCGACGACCTGGTCGCCGCCGGGCACGATCCGGAACTGGTCGACCGGGTGCTGCGGATGGTGGACCTGGCGGAGTACAAGCGGCGACAGTCGGCGCCCGGCACCAAGATATCGATCAAGGCGTTCGGTCGTGATCGACGGCTGCCGATCACCAACCGGTGGCGGGAGCCCGGCGACGGATGAGACCCCCGGGTGACCGGGTGAGGTGTGAATTCCTGCACTGAAGCCTCTCCGCGCCGGTGCCACCGGTGGCACCATCGGGACGTACCCCGGGGACCGCGACCGCGGCCACGAGGGTGAGAGGAGACGACGATGTCCCGATCCACGCCAGCCGAGGCCGTCGCACTGTACGGCGGACCGGTCAGCCGCCGGGTCCGCACCCGAGACCTGATCGCCGCCAAGGAACGCGGCGAACGGTGGGCCATGCTCACCTCGTACGACCAGTACACCGCCGCGATCTTCGACCAGGCCGGCATACCGGTGCTGCTGGTCGGTGACTCCGCGGCGAACAACGTGTTCGGCCACGAGACCACCGTGCCGGTCACCGTCGACGAACTACTGCCGCTGGTCCGGGCCGTGGTCCGGGCCACCCGGGGCGCGCTGGTCGTCGGTGACCTGCCGTTCGGCTCCTACGAGGAGGGGCCGACGCAGGCGCTGCGCACCGCCGTACGGTTCATGAAGGAAGGCGGCTGCGGCGCGGTCAAACTCGAGGGCGGCCGCCGGGTCGCCGACCAGATCGCCGCGCTGACCGGGGCCGGCATCCCGGTGATGGCGCACGTCGGCTTCACTCCGCAGCGGGAGCACACCATCGGCGGCTACCGGGTGCAGGGCCGTGGCGACGCCGCCGACGAGGTGATCGCCGACGCCCACGCGGTCGCCGAGGCCGGCGCGTTCGCCGTGGTGCTGGAGATGGTGCCGGGGGTGGTCGCCAAGCGGATCACCCACGACCTGCCGGTGCCGACGGTCGGCATCGGCGCCGGCCCGGAGACCGATGCGCAGGTGCTGGTCTGGCAGGACATGTCCGGCTTGCGGTCCGGCCCGACCCAACGGTTCGTGAAGACCTACGCCGACCTCGCCGGGGTGCTCGCCGACGCGACCCGCCGGTACGCCGACGACGTCCGTGACGGCCGGTTCCCGACCGCCGCGCACACCTTCTGACCGACCGCCGTCACCGTCCGGTCCGGTCGCAACGGGATTCGTCCGGGTCCCGGGGCGGATCCGCCGATCGCCCGGGATCCGGCGGATCTCACAGATCGGTGACCCGTACCCCGGAATGCGCCTTGTACCGGCGGTTGATGGCGATCAGGTTGGCGGTGAACGCCTCGATCTGGTGAGCGTTGCGCAGCCGGCCGGCGTAGATCCCCCGCATGTCCGGGATCCGGGCGGCGAGCGCGGCGACGACCCCCGCCGCCTCCCGGTCCTCGGCGCAGATCAGTACGTCCAGGTCGATCCGCTCGATTCTCGGGTCGGCCAGCAACGGCGCGCTCAGGTGGTTGAAGGCGGCGCAGACCCGTGAGTCGGGCAGCAGCGCCGCGGCTTGCTGCGCGGCGCTGCCCTGCGCCACCGGCAACGGGTACGGGCCCTGCTTGTCGAAGCCGAGCGGGTTCACGCAGTCGACCACGATCTTGCCGGCGAGCGGGTCGCGCAGTGCGGCGACGGTCGCCTCGTGACCCTCCCACGGCACCGCGATGATCACCAGGTCGGACCCGCCGGCCACCTCGTCGTTGCCGTCGCCGCTGATCACCCCGGCCGCGACCCCGGGCAACGCGGCGATCTCCTTGGCCGCGGCGACAGCCCGGGTGCCGTCGCGGGACCCGATGCGGACCGGCTGGCCGGCGCGGGCGAGCCGGTACGCCAGGCCCCGTCCCTGGTCGCCGGTGCCACCGATGATGCCGACCGTCAGGCCGGAGACGTCGGGCAGTGTGCTGGCGTCATATCCCATCCGCTCATCCTCACCCACCGGACGGCCGCACGGGACCGGACCGTGACGTCGACCACCCCGGACCAGGCCGGTCACCTGGTCTGACGTGCGTCAACGGCCGTCGACGGCATCGACCGGCCCGGGCTCGTACCGGTCGGCCAGCCGCCGCAACGGCGCGGTGACGTGGGCGTACAAGGCACCGACCGCGCCGTGGCCGGCGGCCACCAGACACCCAGGGCACGGACCATTCCTAGCAGCCGGCCGCCACGTGACGCGTCGGTGGTACGGCGGCGGCCGGCCGGACACGGTGTGCAGATACGGTGGCCGGTATGCCCCCCGGGTCAGCGGCCGGCCTTGCGGGCGGTCTGGGTCCCGGCCTTCTTGGTGGTCTTCTTCGCGGTCTTGCGGGTGGCCGCCGCCTTCTTGGCGGTGCCCCGCTGGGCGGGGGTGGCGTTCCTCGGTGAGGTGGCCCGCTGCACCCGGCCCGCGGTGCGTTTCGTCGCGGCGGCGACCTTCTTCCCGGCCCGGCCGGTGGTGCCCTTGGCCGGCGTGGACCTGGTCGCGGTCGTCGTCGCCGTGGCTTTCGTGGCCGTGCTCCTGCCTGCGGTCGCGGTCTTCTTCGCCGGACTGGTCTTCCTCGCTGGACTGGCCTTGCGAGCGGTGGCCGTCGCCTTCTTGGCTGGACTGGTCTTGCGCGCCGTGGCCGTCGTCCTGCGCGCCGCCGGGCTGGTCTTCTTGGCCGCTGCCTTCTTCGCCGTCGGGCTGGTCTTGCTCGCCGTCGGGCTGGTCTTCTTCGTAGCGGGCTTCTTCGCCGCCGTCGCGGATGCCTTCCGCGCGGACGTCTTCTTCGCCGCCGGACTCGTCTTGCGCGCCGCTGTCTTCGTGGTGCCGGTGCTCGACGCCCGCCGGGCGGCGGGACGGGTCGCGGCTTTGGTGCCAGCAACCATGGCTTTCTCCTCCTTGCGGACTTTCAATGGATTTGCCCCCTATGGAGACAATGGAGTCTCCGGTCCCCGACCCAGGTACGGCCGGACCGGCCTAGCCCTGCTCCCCGGTCCAGCGGGCGTCCTCGGTCTCCCACTCCTCGTTGCGTTCCGACACCCGCTGCAGCGCCTGCTCAGCTTCGGCCTTCGAGGTGTAGGGACCGAGCCGGTACTTGGCGGCACACAGGTCCGCCCCGGACTCCACGCGCTGATGACGAAGGCACCAGAAGTACTCGCCACCAGGTCCGCTGTCGCTCATGAGAACACTGTGCACGGAAAAACGGCAAAGCGCTACCGTTTCGCCCAAAATGTCGCCGCTTCTCCATAATAGACGTGCGCCATTGCGGCCGGCTCCCATGCCGGCAATTGACAGCTCGATACGAAAGGCCGGCAACGCCCCGAGCCAAGTCGAGTCGAGTCGAGTCCATCCTGGGCGGAGCGGACCGGGTGCCGTCGCGGAAACAGAGCCAGGTCAACCGGTCGCGAACGCGGTCTCGATCAGCCGCCGCAGCCCGTGGCCGTCATCGACGGTCACGTCCGGCACCCCGCCGGGCTGGCCACGTTCCCGACCGGTGCGGGCCGAGACCATCAGCACCGCCGCACCGGCTCCGGCCCGCCGGGCGCACGGGACGTCCCGGGCCGGGCTGTCCCCGACGAACCAGCAGTCCGCCACCGGCACGTCGAGTGCCCGCGCGGCGAGCCAGGCGACTTCAGGGTTGGGTTTACGCACCCCGGCCTCGTCGCTGTAGATCTGCACAGCGAACCGGTCGCCGAGATCCACCGAGTCGAGATAGTCGCGGTGCGCCGCGCCGCACAACGTGTTGCTGACGATCGCCAGCGGCAGGCCGGCGGCAGCGGCGGCGTCCAACGCCGCACGGATGCCGGGGCGTACCGCCCAGTCCGCGCGCCGGGTCCACGCGTAGCTCAACGCGGTCGCCTCGCGCAGCACCGCGTCGCGGGCCGGGGCCGGCCAGCCGGGTGTGATGAACTCCCGCCAGACCTGTTCGTGGCCGTACTCCCGGGGGCGGTCCTGCTCGCCGATCCGGTCCCGCCAGGCGGCGTACTCACGTTGCCCGTCGACCAGCGACCGGGTGATCCGTTCGGCGGACAACGCGTCGCCGACGAGCGCACGAAGCCGGTCGACCAGGTGGGTCGGCTGCGGTGAGATCGAGGGGGCGTCGACGAGGACACCGCCGAAATCGAGCAGGAGGGCGCGAGGGGTGGGCAACATCCGACCATCATCCCGGCGGGCGGGCTCACCGGCGACTCCGGGATCCCGCCATGTTTACGCAAACACGGCGAGCACTGCTAGTGTCAGCGCGGCTACCGGCGTACCCCCGACACCGGGCGTCGCCGACGCCGGGAGAGGAAGGTGTCGACGCCCGATGAGTTCGACTGCAGCCGACCCGCCGGGACGTCGCCGACGCCGGGTGTCGATGGCCGACGTGGCCCGGCTGGCCGGGGTCTCCACCCAGACCGTCTCCCGGGTGTCCACCGGGCACCCAGGTGTCATCCCCAGCACCCGCGAGCAGGTCGTCGCCGCGATGCAGCAGCTCGGCTACCGGCCCAACAGCGCCGCCCGGGCACTCAAGTACGGCGAGTTCCGCACCATCGGCGTGATCACCTTCACCCTGTCCACCACCGGCAACAGCAACACCGTGGAGGCGATCGCCACCCACGCCGCAGCCGAGGGTTACGTGATCACGCTGATCCCGGTCGCCGCTCCCACCCAGGACCGGGTGCTCGGCGCCTTCACCCGGCTCGGCGAACTCGCGGTCGACGCGGTCATCGTGATCATGGAGGTGCACCTGCTCGACACCAGCACCGTGCTGCTGCCTCCCGACGTGCATCTCGTCGTGGTCGACTCGGATGCCGGTGACCGCTACCGGGTGATCGACACCAACCAGGCCGACGGTGCCCGGCAGGCCGTCCGGCACCTGCTCGACCTCGGCCACCGTACGGTGTGGCATGTCGCCGGACCGCCGGAGTCGTACGCCGCAGAGCGGCGAGCGACCGCCTGGCGTACCACCTTGTCGCAGGCCGGCCGGGAGGTGCCGGCGCTGCGCCGCGGCGACTGGTCGGCCGAGGCCGGCTACCGGGCCGGCCTCGAACTGGCCGACGAACCGGACTGCACCGCGATCTTCGTCGCCAACGACCAGATGGCGCTCGGGGTGCTGCGGGCCATGCACGAACGCGGCCGGGTGGTGCCGCGTGACGTCAGCGTGGTTGGCTTCGACGACATCGCCGAGGCCGGGTCGTTCATCCCGCCGCTGGCCACCGTCCATCAGGACTTCGCCGAGGTCGGCCGGCGCTGCGTCGAGGCGGTGCTGCACCAGGTCCGCACCGGCACCGCACAGACCGGCACCACCCTGGTGCCGACCCGCCTGGTGGTCCGGTCCAGTACCGCCCCGCCGCCGGCACGCTGACCCAGCGGTGCCGACGGCGCGCTGACCGGATCCCACGTCCGGTCAGTGCGCCGTCGGCACCGCCCGTACCGCGACCCCCCGGGGCGGCAGCGTCTCGGCCGGCCCGACCAGCGGTACGCTCGCCACGTCGGCCAACGACACCGGCTCGTCGGTCCGGTTGATCAGGAACCAGTGCTCGCCCCGGACGGCCAACTCGACCCTGCCCCGCAACCGCTCCGGCAGGTCGCTGGTCACCCCGGCCGCCGTCGCGAAGCTGGCCAGTACACCGGCCAGATCGGACACTCCGAGCCGGGTGGAGACGTAGCCGGCTGAACCGGCACCGACCGTACGGCGGGTGACCGCCGGCCGGCCGGCGTACTCGCCGGTGCGGTACGCCGCCAGCACCTCGACCTGCGAATCGGTCACCGTGACGCGGTCGGTCCACAGCTGCCCGGTCGCGCCGGTGTCCAGCAGCACCTCGGCGCCGTCGGGCAGCGGGCCGAACTCCTCGATCCGGATTCCGAGCAGGTCCCGCAGCGCCCCCGGGTACCCGCCGAGCCAGATGTGGTCGTGCTCGTCGACGATCCCGGAGAAGTAGGTGGTCACCAGGTGGCCGCCGGCGGCGACGTGACCGCGCAGCCGGCCGGCGAGCGCCGCCGGCACCAGATGCAGGATCGGGGCGACCACCAGGCGGTACCCGGAAAAATCGGCGGCGACCGGCAGCACGTCGGCCCGGATGCCGAGCGCGAGGAACGCCGAGTACCAGTCGAGCGCCTCCTGCTTGTAGCGCAGCCGCGACGTCGGATGGGAGTCCTGCTCGCAGGCCCACCACGACTCCCAGTCGAACAGGATCGCCGCCGGTGCCGGGGTGCGCCCGGTGCCGGCGACACCGGCCAGGTCGGACAGCGTACGGCCGAGCGCGGCGACCGAGCGGAACAGGTCGCTGTCGGCCCCGGCATGCGGCAGCATCGCCGAGTGGTACTTCTCCGCACCGGCCGCCGACTGGCGCCACTGGAAGAAGCAGACCGCGTCGGCGCCGTGCGCCACATGGGTCAACGAGTCCCGGGCCAGCTCACCGGCGCGTTTGGGCAGGTTGACCGGCTGCCAGTTGACGGCACTGGTGGAGTGCTCCATCAGGAACCAGGGCCGTCCGCCGGCCAGGTTGCCGGTCAGGTTCGCCGAGAAGGACAGTTCGTCGAGGGCCTGCGGTCCCGGGTGCACGTAGTGGTCATTGGCGACGAAATCGACCTCACTCGCCCAGTCGGCGTAGTTCATCCCGGACGACTCCCCCATCACCATGAAGTTGGTGGTGACCGGCACGCCCGGGGTGACCTCGCGCAGGATGTCGCGTTCGGCGCGCAGGTGCGCGCGCAGCGCGTCGGAGGAGAACCGTTTGAAGTCCAGCTGCTGGGTCGGATTCGGGTAGGAGGCGGCCTGTCGGGGCGGCAGGATCTGGGCGAAGTCGGTGTAGCGCTGCGACCAGAACGCCGTGCCCCAGGCGTGGTTGAGCGTGTCGATGTCGCCGTAGCGGTCCCGCAGCCAGGTCCGGAACGCGGCGGCGGCGTCGTCGGAGAAGTCGTAGACGTTGTGGCAGCCGAGCTCGTTGGAGACGTGCCAGGCAGCCAACGCCGGATGGTCACGGTAGCGCTCGGCGATCGCCCGGACCAGGCGCAACGCGTACGCCCGGAAGATCGGTGAGGTGGGCCGCCAGTGTTGCCGGGCACCCGGCCAGACGGTGGCGCCGTGCCGGTCGACCGGCAGGATCTGCGGGTGGGCGGCGGTCAGCCACGGCGGCGGCGAAGCGGTCGCGGTGGCCAGGTCGACGGCGATGCCGTTGGCGTGCAGCAGGTCCATGATGTCGTCGAGCCAGGCGAAGTCGAACTCGTCCGGGCCGGGCTGCAGCCGGGCCCAGGAGAAGATGGCCAGCGAGACGATGTTCACCCCGGCGGCGCGCATGGCCGCCACATCGTCGTCCCAGACCGACCGGGGCCACTGTTCGGGGTTGTAGTCGGCACCGTAGCCGATCCGGGGGCCGCCGTTGCCCGGCCAGCGCAGCCAGCGGTAGTCGACGCCGAATGCCACGTACTTCTCCTCGATGGTCGGGGTGGTAGCGCCACGGGCCCGGCACCGCCGTCGCGGCGGTGCCGGGCCGGGTGGATCAGCTGACGGTGAAGCCCTGGTCGGTGCCGTAGCTGACGCAGGTGTCCCGCCAGGCGTCGAGCGCCTCGGTCAGCGGGGTGTCCGACACGTACGCCTGCCCGACGGTGTCGTTGAACACGCTGTTGGCGTACACCTGGAACGGCAGGTAGGACCAGCCGTCGACGACGCCGCCGGCCGACTGGGCGAAGATCTCGTTGGCCCGCTGCCCGCCGAAGTACGCGAACTCGGTGCCGAGGAACTCCGGCGACCGCAGCTGAGCGGTGGTGGCCGGGAAGGCGCCGCCGTCGACGCGGATCTGCACCCCGTCGCCGGCGTTGGCGTACTCGATGAACCCGTACGCGAGGGCCTTGTTCGCCGCCGCCGACGGCACGGCCAGCGAGCTGCCGCCGTTCTCGGCGCTGGCGGTGCCGCCGGCCTCCCACTGCGGCAGCGGGGCGACCCGCCACTTCCCCGCGCCGTCGGCGACGCCGGAGATCAGGTTGGCCGGCATCCAGGCGCCGGTGGCGAGGCTGGCGATGGTCCCGTCGGCCAGCCCCTGGTACCACTGGTCGCTCCACGAGCTGACCGGGGCGAGCAGGTCCTCACTGATCAGCTGCTGCCAGGTGTCGGCGAACCGGGACGAGCCGTCGTCGGTGAAGTCGATGCGCACCTCGGTGCCGTCGACCTGGAACGGCTGGCCGCCGGACTGCCAGATCAGGCTGGTGGTGAAGCCGGCGTCGCCGACGTCGTTGGTGATGTACACCTGCGGGTCGGCCCGGTGCAGTTCGCGGGCGGCGTCGACGTACTCCGCCCAGGTGGCCGGCACGTCGATGCCGTGCTCGTCGAAGACCTCCTGGTTGTAGAACAGCGCCATCGGGCCGGAGTCCATCGGCAAACCGTGGACGCCGCCGCCGGTGTTCACCGACGACCAGGGTCCGGGGGTAAAGGTGCCGGCCAGGTCGCCGGCCCCGTAGTCGGTGAGGTCGGTGACCGACCCGGCGAGGGCGAACTGCGGCAGCGCGTAGTACTCGATCTGGGCGACGTCGGGCAGCCCGTCGCCGGCGGCGATCGCGTTCTGCAGGGCGGTGTACTGGTCGTCGCCGGTGCCGGCGTTGACCAGTTCCACCGTGACGTTCGGGTAGGCGGCCTGGAATCCGGTGACGACCTCGGCGAGGGTCGGTTCCCAGGCCCAGACGGTCAACTCGCCGCCGGCCTCCAGAGCGGCCCGCACGTCGGCGGCGGAGACCTGCTCGTCACCGGCGGAGTCGGTCGGGTCGTCGCCGGAGCCGCAGCCGGCCAGCGCCAGGGTGGCCGCTGCGGCGACCGCGACCGCCCGCACAGTGGTGCCGTTCATGGGGTGTCCCTTCGGTGATGGGTGGTCACTCCTTGACGCCGCCGGCGGCCAGCCCCGACTGCCAGTAGCGCTGCAGGAGCAGGAAGGCCGCCAGCAGCGGCAGGATGGTCAGCAGCGACCCGGTGATGACCAGGTGGAACACCGGCTGGCCGCCGGCGGTGGCGGCCTGGGCGTTCCAGGCGTCCAGGCCGAGGGTCAGCGGATACCAGTCCGGGTCCTTCAGCATGATCAGCGGCAGGAAGTAGTTGTTCCAGGTGGCGACCATGCTGAACAGCAGCACCGTGACGATGCCGGGTGCCAGCAGCGGCAGGCAGATCTGGAACAGGGTGCGCAGCTCGCTCGCCCCGTCACACCGCGCCGCCTCCAGCAGTTCGTCGGGGATCGCCTCGGCGGCGAAGACCCACATCAGATAGAGCCCGAACGGTGTGATCAGCGACGGGATGATCACCGCCCACGGGGTGTTGGTCAGGCCGAGGCGGCTGAACATCAAAAAGGTCGGCACGGCCAGCGCGGTGCCGGGCACGGCAACCGCGCCGATAACGATCGCGAAGACCGCCCGGCGGCCGACGAAGTCGAACTTGGCCAGGCCGTACCCACCGAGGGTCGCGAGCAGGGTGGCGCCGCCGGCACCGGCGAGCACGTACAACAGGGTGTTGGCCAGCCAGCGGAGGAAGATCCCGTCGTCGTAGCGCAACGTCTCGACGACGTTGTCCCACAGCGCGAAGTCGTCGGCGAACCACAGCCCGAACGAGGAGAACAGACCCGGCTGCGACTTGGTGGCGTTGACCAGCAGCCAGAGCAGCGGGACGAGGCTGTAGACGAGGACGATCCCGGTCAGCGCGGTCAGGGTCAGACTGCGGCCGGGCCGACGCACCCGAGTGAGGCCGGGCGTCATCGACCGTCCTCCCGGATGCCGCGCAACTGGACGAGGTACGCGATCGCCATGGTCACCAGGCCCATCACGATGGCGACGGTGGCCGAGTAGTTGTACTGCTGCCCCGAGAACGACAGCGAGTACGCGTACAGGTTGGGGGTGAAGTAGGTAGTGATGGCGTTGGGTGCCAGGTGCTGCAGGATGCTCGGTTCGTTGAACAGCTGGAAGCTGCCGATGATGGAGAAGATGGTGGCGATGACCAGCGCCCCCCGGATGGCCGGCAGTTTGATGGCGCGGATGACCCGCAGCTGACCGGCACCGTCGACCTCGGCCGCCTCGTACAGCGATGTCGGCACCACGCGCAGCGCCGAATAGAAGATGACCATGTTGTAGCCGACGAACTCCCAGGTGACGATGTTGCCGATGGACAGCAGCACCAGGTCGGGGCGCAGCGGGTCGGGCAGCGTCACGCCGAGCGTGTCGTTGATGTTGCCGACCAGCCCGAACCGGGTGCCGTACATGAAGCCCCACATCAGGGTGGCGACGACGGCCGGGACCGCGTACGGCAGGAAGATCGCGACCCGGAAGAAGCTCCTGCCGTACAGCCGACCGCTGTCGATGGCCAGCGCCACCAGCAGTGCGAGGAACAGCATGATCGGCACCTGGACGGCGAGGAAGACGGCCACCCGGCCGAGCGCCGACCAGAACTGGGGGTCGGTCAGCGCCCGCTGGTAGTTGTCCAGCCCGACGAAGGAGTTGCCGCCGATCAGTTGCCGTCGGTAGAGGCTGAGGTGGATCGCGTAGCCGATCGGTGCGATGAAGACGAGCGCGAAGACCAGCATGAACGGCGCGACGAACTGCCAGCCGGCCAGCGAGCGCCGGCGCGGCAGCCAGCGGGGTCGCGCCGGCGGAATGGTCATCACGCCCAACCTTCGGTTGCTGAGGGGCCGAGGAGCCGAGGGACCGATGTTTGCGCAAACATCGACCTTAGCCAGGTGATGTTAGCGCAAACATCGGGGTCCGATGTTTGCACCAGCCCGACGCCGCGTCAACCCCGTCGCGCGTCACCGGCACGCCGGCCGGACCGACCAATTCAGCCGGTTCAGCCGACTCGTCCGGATCACCGAGATGCTGGTACGCGTACCCCAGGCTGTGCCAGGTGGTTGCCTGCCCGGGTCCGTCCCCGAACTCCCGCAGCAGGCGCAACGCCCGACCGCACCAGTCCAGCGTCTCGGCGTACTCGCCGAGCTGGGCGTGCTGCCAGCCGACCACGTTGAGCGCCTTGCCCTCCCCCCGTCGGTCACCGGCCGCCGCGTAGAACTCGTACGCCGTCCGCCCGTGCGCCAACGCCTCGCGATGACGTTCCTGCCGCTCCCGCAGCAACGACAGGCTCAACTGCAAGGCGGACCGCTGCAGGACGGTCAACGCCGACCAGTGCCCGCGTCGGTCCAGATAGGTGTACGTCACCTGAGTGAGATGCAGCGCTTCAGACCTCAGCCCGGCGGCGACGGCCGCGTCGAACACCGCTTCCAGCACGATGTGCTCGGCGGCGAACCAGGTCAGCGCCGCCTGGCTGTCCGTCGGCAGCTCGGCGACGACACCGGGGCAAGCCGGAACGGGCACCGTCGGCGCCGGGGCCGACACGGTAGGACCGGGGTGAGTACCGAGCAGCCGGAACAGCTGCGCCGCCGACGGACTCAGCGCCTGGTAGGACCAGGAGAAGACGGCGCGCCCCGAGCTGCGGGTCGTCCGGTGCCAGCGCGTCGAGGCGGTGCCGGGCGACCCGCAGCTCGGTGGCGAGCGCCGCCAACGGCATCTGCGGTGCGATGACGGCACGCGCCGCGACCACCGCCAACGCCAACGGCAGACCGGCGCACCGGGCGACGATCTCGTCCACCGCCATCGGCTCGGCGGCGCACCGCCGCTGGCCGACCCGCCGCCGCAGCAGTTCCGCCGCATCCGACGGGTGCAGCAGGTCGAGGGTCAACGGCTGGGCGCCGTGCGCGGCGACCAGCCCGGTGAGCTGGTTCCGGCTGGTCATCACCACCAGGCACTGCGGCGAGCTGGGCAGCAGCAGCCGCACGTGAGCGCTGTCGCGGGCATTGTCCAGCACGATCAACAGCCGACGACCGGCCAACGTGGTGCGGTACAGGGCGGCCTGAGCGTCCGGGTCGAAACCGCGCAGGTTCAGGTAGAGCTGTCCATCGGGGAACCGGTCGGCGACCTGGTGCGCCCACTGCACGACGAGGGTCGTCTTGCCGACCCCGGCGGTGCCGCCGACCGCCACGATCCGGACCGTACCGGCCGGGGTGATCTGCCGCGCCGGGTCGGTGACCGGCGCGAGCCGGGCCAGCTGCGCCAACTCGGTACGGCGGCCGCTGAAGTGCCCGAGCGCCGGTGGCAACTGCCGGGGCACCGCCCGGACGACCAGCTCGACGGGCCCGACCGCCGGGTCCGTCGGCACGGCGACGCGACGCTGCTCGTCGACCCGGTCCCGGGCGCTGGCCAGCGCACCACGCTCGACCGCACTGGCACCGAGCACCGCGACCAGCACGTCGAACCGGTCCGTCGGCGGCAGCGTCTTCCCGGTGAGATACTCCGCCACCGCCGTGTGCGACCAGCCGGCGCGGGTAGCCAGCACCCGGTAGGACAGCACCCGCTGACCCTCGCGGCGGGCGTGCCGCCGCCGCAGCGCCCGCAGCAACGCGGCAAGGTCATCCACTGTCCGCACCCCGGCGGCGTCGCGCACCAGCCGGTCCGGCGGCCGCGTGTCCACTCCGTGCACCATCGCGACTCTCACGACCTTCACCGGTCAGCCGTCACTGTGGCGACCCGCCGTGCGGCGACCCGCTCCACAGCGGATGTTAGTCGATGTACGCCGATGTACGGAGATGATCGTGATCACCATCCCGCCACCGGTCGGCACCGCACCCTGGACGCGTACCGATCCACGGCGGACAGAGAGGATACCGACCCATGTACTGGTCCACGCGGGTACGCGGGTGGCGAAGGCGCACTACGGTCAGGCGGCGGGTGACCGGACGGGGCCCCGGTCACCCGCGTGTTCGTTCCCGGCGTACCGCCCACCACAGGGTCCACCGGCCGGCAGACTGGCCTGGTGAACGACGAGCAGACCGCTGAACGCCGGTCGCCACGTTGGCGGACCTGGGCGCCGCTGGCGGCGCTGACCGCCGTGGTGCTGGCCGGCGGCGTGCTGCGGCTCGCCGGTGCCGGCCCGGTCGCCGACGGGGTGTGGGCGGCCGCCACGTTCGCCGCGCTGCTGCCGGCGCTGCGCTGGATGGGTCAGTCGCTGCGACGGCGACGGATCGGCGTCGACGTCATCGCCGTACTCGCCCTGGTCGGCGCGCTACTGGCCGCCGAGTACCTGGCCGGCGCGGTGGTGGCGCTGATGTTGGCCAGCGGGCACACCCTGGAGACGTACGCGCAGCGACGGGCCAGCCGGGACCTGCAGGCGCTGGTGGCGCACGCACCGCGTACCGCCCGGCGGCGGGCCGCAGACGGCACCGTCGCCGCCGTCGACGTGGGTGAGGTCGTCGCCGGGGACCGGCTGGTTGTCGGCCCCGGCGACGTGGTCCCGGTCGACGGCGTCGTCGAGGAGCCGGCCACCCTCGACGAGTCGGTGGTGACCGGCGAGTCGCGGCCGGTGGAGCGGGCCGCCGGGGAGCGCGTCGCCAGCGGAGTGGTCAACGCCGGGGTCGCGTTCGGGTTGCGGGCCGTCGAGACCGCGCAGGGCAGCACGTACGCCGGGATCGTCCGGCTGGCCACCGAGGCCGGTGCCGGCAAGGCGCCGACGGTACGGCTCGCCGACCGGTACGCCGCCGCGTTCGTCCCGTTCACCCTGGTGCTGGCCGGTGCCGGCTGGCTCGTCTCCGGTGAGTTCGTCCGGGCGGTCGCCGTGCTCGTCGTCGCCACCCCCTGCCCGCTGCTGCTGGCCACCCCGATCGCGATCGTCGCCGGGCTGTCCCGGGCGGCCCGCCGCGGCGTGCTGGTCCGCGACGGCGGCGCGCTGGAGCAGCTCGGCCGCGCCCGTACCCTGCTGGTCGACAAGACCGGGACGTTGACCACCGGCCGGCCGGCGACTACCGACGTGGTCACCGGCGACGGGGCCGACCCGGCCTACCTGCTGCGGCTGGCCGCCTCGGTGGAACAGCTCTCCCCGCACGTGCTGGCCGGTGCGGTGGTACGGGCCGCCGGCAACCGGGGCCTGCGGCTGACCGCCCCGGCCGAGGTGACCGAGGATCCCGGCCGGGGCGTCCACGGCCGGGTCGACGGCCGTACGGTGCGGGTCGGCCAGCCGGACGGGCCGCTGCCGGACTGGGCGGTCCGGGTCCGGGACCGGGCCGAGGCCGACGGGCTGTCGGCGGTGTGGGTCGGCGTGGACGGCGTACCCGCCGGGGCGATCCTGCTGCGCGACCCGGTGCGGCCCGACGCCGCCGGCACGGTGCGGCGGCTGCGGCAAGCCGGGTTCACCCGGCTGGTCATGCTGACCGGCGACCGGCGGGAGGTGGCCGAGCGGGTCGCCGCGCAGGTCGAGGTGGACGACATCGTGGCGCGCTGCCCGCCGCAGGAGAAGACCGCCCGGGTACGCGACGAGTCGGCCCGCGCGGTGACGGTGATGGTCGGCGACGGGGTGAACGACGCCCCGGCGTTGGCCGCCGCTGACGTTGGCGTGGCGGTCGGCGGCACCGGGACCAGCGCCGCGGCCGGGGCCGCCGACGCGGTGCTCACCGGTGACCGGCTGGACCGGCTCGCCGACGCGGTCGACATCGCCCACCGGTCCCGGCGGATCGCGGTGCAGAGCGCCTCGGTCGGCATGGGCCTGGCGGTGGTGGCGATGGCGGTCGCCGCGTTCGGCCTGCTGCCGCCGGTGGCCGGCGCGTTCACTCAGGAGGGCATCGACGTCGCGGTGATCCTCAACGCGCTGCGCGCGCTGCGCCCCGGCCGCCGACCCGCCACGTCGTCACCCGGCATGCCATGACCCTGGTTCAGGCCGCCGACAGGTCCGACAGCGCCGTCATGTGCGGCACCTCGCCACGGTGTTGCCGAGCCTGCAGCACCAGGTTGGCCACGACGAGCGACGGGTCGACCTGCGGCAACTCGCCACGCTCGGCCTGGCACCGAACACCTTCCTGGGCGTCGTCGCCCCGGACCGGTGCTCACCGCTGCCGCCGGCAGAGTAGGCGCAGCCCGTCCCGCTGCACGAAGATCTCCCGCCGTTCGACGGCTGTACCGTCGCGGCCCAGCACGTAGCCGGTGAGCCACACCCAGTCGGCGTAGGTCCAGCGCTTGTCGACGACGGTGACCCGGAAGCGGAAGCCCCGGTCACCGGCGAACTGGACGCTGGCGGCGGCCCCGATCGCCAGCACGTCACCCGGCTCAGGCGCCGGGGTCGATGTCGAGTTCACCGACATACGGCAGCCGGGCCTGATCGTTCTGCCAGTCCCGCAACGCCTGCTTGAGCAGGGACAACTCTTCGACGAGTTGGGCGATACTCTGGTCGCGGCGACGCAGCTCGACGGCGACCTGGGCGACGTACGCCGCGACGTGCCGTGGGTCGAGGCCACGCCAGCGGGTGCGGAACCGCACCCGGGCGACCTGCTCGGCGGTCAGTGGCACCGGCGCGACGTCCCCCTCGTACGTCTCGCCGTTGACGCTGACCGCCGGCGGCCGGTGCCGGCCGGATGAGCTCGCGGATGCCCTGGTCACAGCGCTTCTCCCTCCGGCGGCGGCGGTCCGGGCCAGGTCGACCGCCCGCACCAGGGACACCATCTGACTTTCACCTTGAAGGCGAACAGTCCGGCCAGGAACCCCAGCAGGACCGCGCCGACCAACGCACCGACTTCCACGAGGACCTACCCCCTCTTCAGGTCGGGACGCCGGCCGGCCTCCTTGCCGCGACGCCGGCCGGCGCCCAGGTGGACGGGGATGTGCGAGGCGACGAGGCGGTACGCCGACTTCGGGTCTGCCGGCCCGGCTCTCGCAACCAGAGACAGATTGACATCTCTGTCGTACGGCTACAAGACTTCAGTGTAAGTTTTCTCCAGACGGCCGACTGGATGGAGTCAGGTCTTGAAAGTTGCGGTAATCAAGGGAAGACTGCCTACCGGCAGGTCCGAAAAGGATCCGGAGGAGGTCTACATGTCACGAGCAAGCGGACCCACGATCGCCCGATGGCAGCTCGGCAGGCAGCTCAAGGCCGCCCGCGAGGCGGCCGGCATCACCCAGATCGCCATCGCCGAGGTGCTCGCCTGCAGCGAGTCGAAGATCTACAAGATCGAGGCCGGTGACGTCGGCGTCGGCCGTGGCGACCTGATCGTCATGCTCGACCGCTACGGTGTCACCGACGAAGATCGCCGCACCACCATCTTCGACCTGCAGAAGCAGGGCAAGCAGCGCGGCTGGTGGTCCAAGTACGGCACCATCCCGATGAACTACAGCATGTACGTCGGTCTCGAAGGCGCCGCCCGCGAGGTGCGCAACTTCGAGCTGGCCATCGTCCCCGGCCTGCTCCAGACCGAGGAGTACGCCCGAGCCGTCGTCGAAGCTGCCTGGCCGGACGATCTCGGCGAGGTGAATCGGCGGGTCGAGCTACGAATGGCGCGACAGGATCGCCTCACCGAGGACCCACCACTGAAGTTCTGGGCCATCGTGGACGAGGCTGCGCTACACCGACGTACGGGTGGCGACGCGGTGATGCGCCGCCAGCTCGACCACCTGACCGAAGTGAGCACCCGGCCGAACGTCATGCTGCAGGTGCTGCCGTTCAGCGAAGGCCATCATCCCGGCACCACCGGATCGTTCTCGATCCTGGACTTCGACGAGGACGTGCACAGCCCTGTCGCGTACGTGATCAGCCCAGCTGGAGACGTGTATCTGGAACGTCCCGAGGACATGAATCGGGTTACGCTTACCTACACCCACCTGCAGACGGCGGCGCTCAGCCCAGGCAAGTCCCGGGACCTGATCGCCGCGATCGCCAAGGACTTGGCGTAGACCAGAAGGAGGGGCGCGATGGACCTCACCCGCGCCGTGTGGATCAAGAGCAGCCGCAGCGACTCGAACAGCCAGTGCGTCGAGGTCGCCCGCAACCTGCCGGGAGTCGTCGCCACCCGCGACAGCAAGGACCCGACCGGCCCGGCGCTGACCTTCGCCCCCTCCGCCTGGACCGCCTTCACCACCGCGCTCAAGTCGTCCCAGCTCTCCGCGTAACCGCCAGCGGCGTGGATGTCTTTCACCACGTCGCTGGCGAAGTTGCGAACCAGAGGTAGCGGAACAGTGACCGCGTTGCGACTGCGTTGCGGTCACGCCAGCTGTTTCGACAGCAAGTTGACCGCCATCGCCCGCGAGCACGCCTCATGACCGCTGAACTCGCCGCCGTCATCGGCCGCGCCCGGTTCCTGCTGCTCGACTTCGACGGACCCGTCTGCAAGGTCTTCGCCAACCACCCCGCGCCCCAGGTCGCCGCCACCCTGCGCCGGCTGCTCGTCGACCAGGGCGTCACCGTCCCGCCCAACCTGCTCGATGAACCCGACCCGCTCGCCGTGCTGCGCTGGAGCGCCACCCTTGACCGGCCAACCATCGTGCGCCAAGTCGACGACGCCCTGCGCGCTGCCGAGTTGGACGCCGTCGCCGTGGCCGAACCCACCCCGTACGCCCAGGAAGTCATCGTGGCCGCCCATCGCGCCCGACGCGGCATCGCGATCGTCTCCAACAACAGCGCCGACGCCGTCAACCGGTACCTGATCGCGCGACAGCTGGACGTCTACATCCACCCCGTCATCGGCCGCCCGTACGCCGACCCCGCCGGCATGAAACCGAACCCGGCACCGGTGCTCGCCGCCATCGGTGAACTGCACGCCCACCCCGAGGAATGCGTACTCATCGGCGACTCACCCACCGACATCGAAGCTGCCCGGGCCGCCGGGGTACCCACGATCGGCTACGCCAACAAACCCCGCAAATACCACAGCCTCAGCGGATCAGACGCCATCATCGGCAGCATGGCCGAAGTCGTCGCCGCCCTCACCGACCGCCGGGTGCAAGGCGGTAGACCCGCGAGTCACGGAGACTGAAGCCGAGTCGTTCGTAGAGCCGGTTCGCGGCAGCACGAGACGGGCGCGACGTCAGGTCAACGGTCCGAGCGCCAGCCTCCCGAGCCAGCCTGACGGCCTCCTGAGTCAGCGCCGCGCCGACCCCGAGACCGCGCGCCACCTCGTCGACCACCACATCCTCGATCCACGCCCGTCTACCGGTCGGGATCGGAAACATCACCAGGGTCAGCGCGCCGACGATCTCGCCCTCGCGGCGAGCGATGAGCAAAGTACTTGCGTCCGACGCCACCAGCTCGTCCAGCGCCGTCAGGTCGAGCGGCTGGGCGGAACGGGACAGCTGTGGAAGGAGCCGTCCGAACGCTTTCACGACCTCGTCGGTGGCGACTCGGACGGCTTCGATCTCGACGCTCATGCTCGCGACTCTATCCACCGGATGCCCCACGCGAGGCGGCCCAGCGAGTTCGGTAAGTCAGCCAGGGTCACCACACTCTGATGACACCCTCGGGTTCGGCAGCGGGCGTGCCGGCCTACGCCGTCGTTGCCGACCGCCTCCTCATCGGGTAATTGGCTCGCCTCGTCGGCGGGAATGCCGGTGCAATCACTGCCATGCGCATCACCTCGGAGACCGTCGATGACGGCATCCGCGAGCAGCTCTTCAGCGTCGGAGACATCCCCGGGGTTCTCTGGACGCCCGCCGAGGGCTCCGGTCCCCGTCCGCTGGTCTTGATCGGGCACGGCGGCGGCCAGCACAAAAAGGGCTGGGAGGTCGTCTCCCGAGCCTTCCCCTACGTCACCTCCGGTGGCTTCGCGGTCGCCGCGATCGACGCGCCCGGTACTGGCGACAGGCCGGAGCACCCGGAAATCCGACGGCTTGTCGCGCTCATCGAGGAACGGGAGGCTGCGGGCGAGCCCTTCGGCCCGGCGTGGCCCGCCCTGAACGACACCGTGGCGGCGCAGCTCATACCCGACTGGCGGACCACGCTGGACGCGCTGCAGAACCTGGACTCCGTCGGCGACAGCCAGCCCGTCGGGTACTACGGCCTGTCCCAGGCCGGTGAGACGGGTATCCGCCTGGTCGCGGCCGAGCCTCGGATCACGGCTGCGGTCCTCGGCCTCGTTGGAAGCGAGTGGCTCACCGGCATCGCAGCGCGGATCACGATCCCGGTCGAGTTCCTGCTGCAGTGGGACGACGAAGGCAATCCACGGGACTCCGTCCTGAAGCTCTTCGACGCACTTGGCTCCGCAGAAAAGACGCTGCACGCCAACCCTGGCAGCCACTTCCGAGTCCCGTCGTTCGAAATCGAGAGCTCGATCCGGTTCTTCGCCCGGCACCTGGGTAGCTCTGGCACCGCAAGCAGTTCCTGACACCACCGAGCGATCACCGATCTGACTCTGCGCGCCCTACGGCCCCCCTACCCGATTGCCGCCCTCAAGGTAGGCAGTCCCGCTGTCCGTCGCCGCTTCCAGCGCGGCGGCGGCCCGCCGAGCCAGCAGCGGCGAGAGCCGCTGCTGCGCCTGCGGCAGGGTCGACCACGCCCAGTTCCGCAACTCCTGCGGCGGAAGCCGGATCGCGTCGGTCTGCGACGCCTCCAGGACGCCGCCGTCGTACACGAACATCACTCCTTCGGTACGGCCGGGGCGAGGCGGCACCCAGTCGACCACCAGCAGCCGGCCGGGAGTGACCGCCAGGCCAAGTTCTTCGGCCAGCTCACGGACCGCCGCGTCGTACGGCGACTCGTCGGCCTCCACCACGCCACCTGGCAGCTCCCAGTAGTCCTTGTACGTCGGCTCGACAAGCAGGATTCGTCCGTCATGGTCGCGCAGCAGCACAGCCGAGCCCATCCGCTTTCGCAGCAATGTCGCTGTGTAATCGTCAGACGGGGAGCTCACCACCGGAGGCTAACCGCCCGAATGTCCGGCTCGCGGCGTCTTCTGCCAGTCAGGACTCGTGGCGGCGGGCCGCCTGTGCCGATCAGGATTTGAGAAGCACCAGCCGTCGCAGCACGGCTAGCGTGACCCTCGGTCACACCCGACAACGACCAGGAGCGACACGACGGGCAAGGCAGACACGGAGGGTTTCTCCGAGGGCGAGCGCACCGCCATGAAGAAACGCGCCGCAGAGCTCAGGAGGGAGACAACCCGCAGTCGTGGTGGCAAGGCAGCCGCCGAGGAACTCGACGTGCTGTCAAAGATCGCCCAAATGGAACCGTCGGACCGCGCACTGGCCGAACGCATCCACGCCATCGTCACCACCAACGCCCCCGAACTGTCCCCGAAGCTCTGGTACGGCCAGCCGGCGTACGCGAGGAAGGGCAAGGTCTTGTGCTTCTTCCGCTGCGGCCAACCTCGCCGACGACAGCGGCCTGTGGCCGACGTCCTTCGCCGTCGCCCAGCTCAGCGAGCAGGCCGCAGAGACCATCGCCGCCCTCGTCAAGAAGGCCGTGAGCTGACCTGCGGGTACGGCTTCGACCGACAGGTGAGCGCCGATAGCGGGGTGAGGTTACGGTACGCTCGCTGCGCCGTGCATGACTGCTGCCCGAGGAGGTGAGTCCGATCAACGCTGTGACAGGTCGGGACTCCCTCCCCCGCATGGTCTAGGGAGCGCCCGCACAAGGCACTCTCGAAAGGCGCGTCCGCGCATGCACAACATCCAGGAAGAACACTTCGCCATCGACGGCGTACCCGCTGTGCTCTGGACCTCAGCCGGCAGCGGCACCGACCGCCCGCCGCTGATCGTCATCGGCCACGGCGGCGGCCAGCACAAGACCGCTCCCGGCGTCCTGCACCGGGCCCATTGCTTCGTGTCCAGCGGCTTCACCGCCGTCTGCGTCGACGTGCCGAACCACGGCGAGCGGCCGACCGACGAGCGCTACCAGGACATCGTCACCGAGATTCAGACCGCTGCCAGCTCCGGCGGCGACCTGGCCGCGCTGCTCGGCGACTTCCATGCCCTGGTCGCCCGGCAGACCGTCCCGGAGTGGCGGGCCGTCCTCGACCACCTCGGCGCCGGGCCGGTCGGCTACTGGGGAGTCTCGTTGGGCTGCGGGCTCGGCGTACCGTTCGTCGCCGCCGAGCCGCGAGTCCGCGCGGCGGTCCTCGGCCTGGGTGGAGCCAGCGCCGCAGCCACGCTGGACGCTGCGGCACGGATCGCCGTGCCGGTCGAGTTCCTGATCCAGTGGGACGACGAACGGGTCCCCCGCGAGCAGAGCCTGTCCCTGTTCGACGGGTTCGGCTCGACCGAGAAGACGCTGCACGCCAACCCGGGCCGGCACGCCGACCGGCTCCCGGAACACGAACTGGACAGCACGGTACGGTTCTTCATCCGCCACCTCATGCCGCACTGACCAGCACTGATCGAAGCTGGCATCCGTCCGGATCGGCTCGACCTCAGCAGACCCGGTTGCCGTTCTCGAGACGGCGGGTCCGGCATGCTTGCGCGAGCGCGGCACTCGATCAGCTGCTGCCCCGTACGGCTCCTGACGCAACGCGGACGAACAATCCGTGACCGGCGGAGCGCTGCTGGGCCAGGGCCTCGGGCCAAGGCACCTGGCCCAGCGGCACCTTACGGGCTGGAACAGGTCAGAGACGGCGAGGACGGTGAGCCGGAGCCGAGGAACCCGAAGGTCGCGGTCCCACCGGCCGGTAGTGTGCCGTTGTAGT
This sequence comes from Micromonospora sp. LOL_014, assembly GCF_048060245.1. NCBI lineage: Bacteria > Bacillati > Actinomycetota > Actinomycetes > Micromonosporales > Micromonosporaceae > Micromonospora > Micromonospora sp. LOL_014. Next base: position 14,958 of record NZ_JBHMIP010000009.1, on the reverse strand, counting down.
CCACATTGCGTACCGTCACGCTGGAGCCGCTGGTGCTGAGGCTTCCGTTCCAGAGCTGGTTGATGTTCTGCCCGCTGCCGAGGGTCCAGCGGACGGTCCAGCCGTTGATCGCCGTGCTTCCTGCTCGTACGACCACCTCGCCCTGGAAGCCGCCGGGCCACGAGCTGACGGTCTGGTAGGAGGCGCTGCAGGCACCAGTGGCCGGTGGCGCGGTGGTAGGTGGTGGCGTGGTGGGCGGCGCCGTCGTCGGCGGCGCGGTCGTCGGTGGTGGCGTAGTGGGCGGCGGCGCCGTCGTCGGCGGCAGCGGCGTCCCGGACAGCCTCGGGCCCGCGCAGGCACTGACGATGCCGGGGACGTCGTTTGCGGCGTCGAGCGAGTAGCTGTACGGCGGGTTCGTGAACGGAGTGACGCCACTACCCTGGGCACCTGTGTGACGCCGACCGCTGGTGTTGTCGTAGACGTTTCCCCGCGCGGTGATGTACGTGGGGTTCGAGTCCTGGAACCGGTGCGGGTCCCGTATGTCCTTGAAGTAGTTGTTCTCCACGAGAACGGAGGCGTACGATCCGGTGCCGATGGCGTACGCGTTCCCGGGGGAATTGTAGTAGCTGTTGTAGACGTGGCCTTTGCCAAACAGCATTCGTGGTCCACGCTGGTCAACCAGATCAGCGAACCAGTTGTGGTGGTAGGTGGCGTTCAGCTTTCCGCTGTCGGTGTCGCCGTGGTTCGAGCCTCCACCCACCAGGCTGGCCAGCCTGTGCGAGTGGGAACTGTTGGTGTACCAGAACTTGACCCAGGACACCGTCATGTAGTCGACGCCTCGGGTTAGGTCCAGCAACCCGTCGCTGGCGTCCCACAGGTTCAGGTGGTCGAACCATAGGTGGTGGGCGTTGCGCGCGGCGATCGTGTCGGCCGGGCTGCTGCCCTGGCCGCCACCCTGCACGTTCAAGTTGCGGATGATGATGTTGCTACCGCCGTTGATGTTGATGCCGCCACGGATCGTCGCGTTCGCGTCTGCGCCGATCAGGGTCTTGTTGCTGCCGACCTCCACGGCCGCCGACCCAGTGCTGATCGTGCCGGAGATCCGCAGGACGCGTGGGGTCGAGTCGTTGGCGTACCGCCGTAGGTCGCTAAGCGATGTGACCGTCTGCGGGGCGGCGTTGCCGCCGCCGGTCGTCGTGGCGACACCGTTCGCCGACACTGACGCCCAGCCGAACAGCCGGTCATCGCAACTTGCCAACATTGATGCCGCTGGCTCGTCGGCCGCAGCCTGAACAGCGGCAGCCGACATGCCGGACACGGCGAGTGCCCCGACAGCGGCGAGGGTGACAGCCACACCAAGCACGGTTGTTGTACCTGGTGAACGTCCTGTTGTGAAAACGCTGGTCCCAACGTTCTTCACGAAGTGCCTCCTGATTTCTCCTGCGGTAGACGCGGCCAGAAGTCAGCGGAATCCGACTCAGATGAGCCCAGTTCCCGGGCTACGCAGACCCGTCAGCAGTGCCCATGCCGTTCGGACGCGCTGGCGATCCCGGCCCTGTGGCACCGAAAGTCAGCCGGAAGCGGTCGACCGCACACCGTTCCGTTAGCGTTGAACACACGGCCGTGAACCGTCGGAACGGCGGCCCGGTCACCGGCCGACGGATGCCCTCAACGAAGCACAGATTTCACAGCGCATAGATATTCGACTATGAACGAGATTAACTGGGGCGGCGTCGAGCGTCAAGCAGCTCCAGCCACTCGGGCAACAGCCCGACCGACCGATCCACCTCTCGGAGCTACCGCCGGTCACCTGACCGCCGCCGGTCGGCGTCTCGGATGGCGTGCCGGACAGCAAGGCGGATGACCCAGTAGAGGACGACGAACCCGACCGCGTAGACGACGAGGGCACCAACGGGGACGGCGAGGGAGCCGATCTGCAGGATGTCGGACACGGCACCGACGATAGAACCTTGGCACGAACGTCGATGCCCGCCCTGTTGACGCAGCCGGCGGTACGCGCGTGGCTGTGAGCTGGGGTGGACGGACGAGTCGACCTGTACGCCGGATTCTCGCACCCACACCCCATCTGAGCTGCACGAACACCCCCACCAAGGCCCCTCAGGGCGTCTACAGGGCGTCCGGGTCATCCGAGACGTCCCCGCCGTCGTCACCGTCCCGGCCGTCCCCACCGTCGTCGCCCATCCCGGCGTCGTCACCGAACAGCGCGTCGATCGCCCGCCGGGTCCGCTCCTCGCCGGCCGGCATCAGATGCGTGTACACCCGCAGCGTGAAGCCGGGGTCAGCGTGGCCCAGGTACGTCGCCAGCGTCTTGACGCTCTCCCCCGCGTCGAGCAGAACCGAGGCGTAGAAGTGCCGCAACGCGTGCATCCCCGTCGCCCTGGTCGGCACGATGCCCGCCGCTTCGACCGCCGGCTGCCAGCTCTTGCCATCGAACGTCGCCCGGTTCAGCGCGTTGCCCCGCGTCGTGGTGAACAGCAGCGGCACCGCCACCGGGTCGCCCGTGAACGGGTCTTCCCACGGCAAGGTGATAGTGACCGGCTTGACGGCGGCCAGGTGCTCCCGCAGCACCCGTACGGCCGACGCCGACAGCGGCACCCGGCGATCCCGGTCGTTCTTCGGGAGGCCGAACACCAGCCGGGACCGGACCCGCTTGACCTGGCGTACGACATGCACCCAGCCGGCATCCAGGTCGAGATCATCGACGCCGATGCCGAAGATCTCGCCCTGACGCAGCCCGCACCCGGCACCAAGGTTGACCATCGGGCGGTAACGCGACGCGAGACCGGACCGGATTGCCGAAACCTGGTCGGCGGTCCACGGAACCACCCGCCGCTCAGCGGGCCGAGGTGCCTTGACCGAGCGCGCCGAGCACGGATTCTTGGCGATCCGCTCGTCATCCACGGCCGCGCCGAGGATGGTACGCAGGTGCGCGAAGACGACCGACCTGGTCGTGACCGCGATCTTGCCGACCAGGCTGGCATCCCAGGCCCGCACGTGCCCCGGCATGATCGACGCCAACGACCGGTGCCCGAAGTACGGCAGGATGTGCTTGCGCACCCGGATCTCAGTGCTCTCCCGCGTCGACTCGTCAAACGACCGCGTCCGCAACCACTCCTCGGCGTACTCCCGGAACGTGATCCGACCGGCGGACGGGTCGACATACGCGCCGCGCAGCTTGTCCGATTCGGTCGAGACCAGGAACGCCTCAGCTTCGCGCTTCGCCCGGTCGGGAAACGACTTCTTGCGCTCCCGCCCGTCCGGGCCGACGTAGCGGACGCGGTACCTCAGCCCTTTGCCGAACAGTTCCGACTTGACCCGCTCGGTACGGCCGCCGGGATGCTTGATCGTCTTATACCAGCGATCTTCGATGTGCGCCACGGCTACGCCGCCGCCTGCGAGCGGAACCACTCGCGTACGTCCGCCGGGTCGTACCGCAAATGCCGGCCGATCCGGGCAGCCGGCGGACCGCTCTTGTGCTTACGCCACCGGTACAAGGTCTCCACCGGCACCCGCAGGAACGCCGAGACGTCCTCGACCGACCACAGTTCCCCGTGCTTCGCCACGCTGTGCCCCTCCCCCATCACGCCGCCGTCCCCGTTGCCGAAAGGTCGTGCCTCGACTCCTGTGCCGCTCGGTCCTTCGCGGCGAGGAGTTGGGAGCGCCAGCGGGCGCGTTCGGAGATGGAGCGCAGGAGCCGGTGTCCGAGGGGTGTGACGTCCGGGTCGTCGGGCCGGGCCAGCTCCCACGCGTGCCGAGACGAGGTCGCGCCGTCGGTGCCGGTCGGCTGGTCGACGCCGGCCAGGTCGGTCGTTGCGCCGAGCAGTGCCCGGACCCAGGCGCGTGCGTCGTGTTTGTGGTCGGACAGGGTTTTGCCGGACCAGTCGCGGGAGATGAGGATGCGCCGGCCGCCGATGCCGAGGGTGGCGCGTTGGTGGACTTTGCCCCGGCAGCGTCCCGGCCGCAGCTTCGCGCTGGCGTTCTTCGGTTGGACGCCGTAGAGCAGCCAGTTCGCACACCGGTCGGTGCATGGGGTGACCTGCAGTTGCTGCCAGAACCGTTCGAGATGCTGGCGTTGCCGGCCACCCGTGGTGGTGTGGCAGTCGGCGGCGTGTTTGGTGATGTACTTCGTGATGTAGCGGATGGTCCGTTCCGCGTCGGTGGTGCCGGGCATGACGCCGCGTGCGTCGACCTGGGTGCCGAAGCGGACGACGTGGACCGGTTCCGCGTCCGGATCGGCGTCGACCGCGTCGAGTGCTTCCGCCCAGCTGGTCAGCGGTTCGCGGGTGTGCGGGTCGACCCACGCGCCCTGGTCGACGTCCCAGACGGGCAGGTGTTCCCCGCCGTAGTGCTGGACGTCGACCGACGGCCACCACACCTGGTGATAGGTCGCCGCCGCCACCGTCCGCAGCGTTTGCCGGGGGATGGTGCCGCGGATCGCGAAGTGCGCGTGAGGCGCGAGACGTCGTTGCGGCTCGACGCATCCGGCGTACTGGACGTTCCAGCCTTCGCAGCGGCGCAGGTTCTGCCAGAACCGGTCCAGCAGTCGGGGGAAGTGGACCGCGTCCCAGGCCGCCCGCCGGTAGTCGTAGCGGTCGGGGTTGACCGGGGTGCCGTCCGGGCGGACGGGTCCGTAGGAGTCGAGGGTGAGCGTGAGCCACATCGACGGGCGATACTGGCTGCCGTCGGGTGCGGTGTAGGTCTTGCCGACGGTGCGGGCTTCGACAGGCTTGCGGGGTAGGTCGGGTGCGTCCTGCCGCCGCCTGGTCGACCGCTTCCGCCGCTTGCCGTTGTCCTGCGCGTCGCCCTGGTCGACGCCATCGGCGTCGGTTGAGGTGTGGGGTGGTGCGACCCGGCCGCGTAGTCCTTCGGCGGTGATGGCGTCTTCTACCTCGGTGATGGCGTCGTCGAGGTCGGTGACCTGCTGCCAGTCGGCTTCCCGTACGGCTGCGTCGCGTTCGAACTCGAAGTGCGCCCGCAGCACGATCAGCGCCTTCTGCGCGTCCGTGGCCGGTTCGGGTGGCGGCAAGGGTTCGTCGTCGCGGTGCCAGCCGTCGCGGATCTGCGCCTGCCGTAGTCGGCGGTTCCGCTTCGCGCACGGCGGGCACTTGTCCTCGCGGGTCGCCCCGCAGGGCAGGTCGATGACCTCGGTACGGCCGGTGTCGAGATCGGTCCGCCGCATCGTGAGCGGACGGATACAGACGCCGTATTCGGTGGCGACATCGCGCAGGACATCAACCGACCGGGGCAGGCCCATCCGCGCGGCACGGGAGCCGGGCCGAGGCTGCTCGACGGTCGCAGGCCGATCGGTGCCGAGTCCGGGCAGGGTGGTGGGTGCGGTCACCGGCCGACCACCATCCCGTTTGCCCGTCGCGGCTGAACGACCCCGAGCGGCGGCAGCACCGACGCGTGACCGCCGACGCGGACCGGTTCGACGACCGCCGGCCGCTCGACGTGATCCGGTTCCGGGTCGGTGTCGTCGGTCGGGACCTGGTCGACGCCGCCGGCCTGGTCGACGGGCACCCGATCAGCCGGGTTGGCCGCCACAGTCGACGCCGCCGGACCGGCCGGGACAGCGGGTGCGCTGGACAGCACGACCTTGACCAGGGCGAGGAACGCCAGCGACGGCACGGCCGCGACGATCCAGCCCCACACCGAGGGTTCGGCTTCAGCGACCTGTGCGGCCAACGACAGGAGTGCGAAGCCGACGAGGAGGACGGCGACGAACCCGACGGGTCGACCGGCCCGGCGTCGTGCCCGGATTTCCAGGCCGAGGTAGATAGCCATCAGTTCGACGGCGACGGCGTTGGCCCAGCCGATCCAGTGGGGTTGGCCGTGAGCGACGGACAGGTCATGGACGTGGGTGAACGCCGCCGCGCCGGCCATCGAGCCGATAGCGAGCAGGATCACCAACCGCAGCACCGTTTCCGCACGCTGCCAGCTCATGCGTTGTCCTTGTCGTCGGTGATGGTGAGGTCGATGCGGATGCGTCGGCCGGGTCGTCCGTGCCGGTGCAGGAACGTGCTCAGCCCGGTGAGGAAGGAGGCGAGTTGATCGGCGGGGCCGGTCGCGGTGATGCGGATCGGCCGGTGCAGCAGGCGGGCCAGCCACGGCAGCCGGACGAGAAGCCAGGAGGGTCGGTTGAGGGATGCCATCGGGGGTTACCTCCCGGTCGGGTGGATGGTGGTGCGGATGTGGTCGGGTGGGTCGCCGAGGGAGGCGACCGCTTCGGACAGGCAGCGCCACAGCGCCCACGCCTCACCGGGGGTCAGGTAGACCCGGCGCCGACCGGAGCCGATGGCGACATACAGCGGGTAGGGGTCGGGCCGGTCGGTGTCGACCCGCACGGAGACGGCTGTTCCGCGTCCGCCGTCGGGGGTGGGGGTCCGCAGCCGGTAGAAGCGCCGCCCCGACGTCGATGTTTCGCTCACCGAGAACCACCCCCCTTGTTCGGGGTGTCGGTGTCGCCCTGGTCGTGCTGGCCGCTGTCGCCCAGCAGGTTGAGTAGTGAGTCAGGCAGCAGCGGCCCGGAAGGCTTACGAGGCAACGGAATCCGCCGAGGTGTCGCCGGGGAGGGTTGTGGTTCGGGGGCGGTTTCCCGGCCGACTTGGGCGAGGATGTCCGCAGCGGCCACCGGTGCCGCGTACTCGGCCGCCATGGTTTTGATGTCGGTGTCGGTGAGGTAGGAGAACCGGACCCGGACCGGGTCGGGGGTGCCGTCCAGCAGGACGTAGCCGACGCCTTTGGCCCACGACGGCATCTGATCCGCCAACGCGCCCCGCGCCCGTGCGCCGTCGCCCAACACCATGTCCACCTGCGACGCCTCAGTCAGGCCGAGCGCGATCCGGGTGGGAAACAGGTCCCGGAACGGCAGCACCTCCTTACGCGGGTCCTGCAACGCCGCCACGACCAGGACGCCGACGCCGGCACCCTGGGACAGCAGCAGCCCCAACGAGGCAGCGATGCGCTTACGCAGCTCGACGTCTTGCAGGTAGGCGGTCAGCGCCGCCATTTCGTCGATCACCACCACGACGAGGGGGTCATCGGTCGTGGGTGTGTGGACCCGGACCGTGCCGGCAAGGCGTGCCTGCCGCTCCCGCAACACCTGCACGGCCTCATCGAGGAGATCGGCCATGGCGTCGAAGGAGGTGGAGGCGAACCGGGCGAACATCGGCCGGCCGAACGCGAATTCCATCCCGCCCTTGGGGTCGATCACCCACAGCCGGACCAGCCCGGACGCCACCCCACCCGCCAACGAGCGGACCAGCGACCAGAGGACGGAGCCTTTCCCGCGTCGGGTCGCCCCACCGATCAGCACATGCGTCGCCAACAGCCGGAGATGCCAGGTCCGCAGGTCTTCCCGCACCGCGAGGGGCAGCGCGGTGAAGTCCGGCACCGTCGGGACCGGGAACGGCGGGACCGTTCGGCGTAGGGCGTCGGTGCGGACCAGGACGACGTAGACCACGTCGGGCCGGTCGCGGAACCGGTAGGCGTCGACCTGGCGCAGCAGCCACCCCACCCAGCCACCGTCACGCACCGGCAGTTCATCGGGCCGTTCGGTGTAGACGCGTGCGTGCCGCCGGCCGAACGCGTACGCCAGCTGTTCGGTCGCGCGTTGGAAGTCGGCGGGAGTCTGGCCGCGCAGCATCCGTACCGACAACACGTCGAGGGCCTGGTCGCAGTGCACGGCGAGGAGTTGCGGTAGCACGGTCTGGTGTTGGTAGACCCGTGACAGGTCACACATGGTCATCGCTTCGCGCCACACTCGCCGGTAGACGACCGTGTGCCGCCACCGGCCGAGCACAGGTCCGGCGCACCACGCCCACCAGGACGATTCGTGCCGCCACCGCCACACCGCCGACCCCAACCCCGCCAGCACAACCGGAGTCACCAGCCCGGCAGTGCCGTAGTCGAGGTACACGGCCACGGTGATCACGGAGACGGTGAGGATGCGCGGATGCTTGAGGCACCACCACAGGCCCCGACCGGTCCACCGCGCGAGCAGCCCGAGGAGTACGGCCCACCAGGGCAGCCGCAGTCGGCGGGGCCGGACGACGAGCAGGTCACCGGAGACGGTGGTGACGACCTCACCACGCGGACGGCCGATCATCGGTCACCCCCGGCGACGGGGAGGAAGCGGCCGCGAGCGTCGCGCAGCCGGGGGAACGGCAACACCAGCTGGCCCGCGCACAGCCCACACCGGGCCGCATCCCCGCCATCCGTCGCGGCGTTGTCGGTGTCGCCCTGGGCGTCGGTCGGGGTGGGGGTGAACATGTTTTTGCAGTCGGCACAGCGGATCCGCGCCCGAGTCTGGGCGCGCTTAACCTGGGACACGTCGGAACCTCACCGAATCTGTGAAGAAGAGGAGTGGGGGGAAGGCGCCAGGGGTGGGGCTGCCGTCCGCCAAGACCAGACAGCCCCACCCCGAACCGAGTGCTACGAGCCCGTAGCCGCCCGCGCCTTACCGGTGCCGTTGGACGCGACACCGGCCGGGGCGCGCATCCCCGACGCCCGCAGCGAGTACGCCATCCGTCCGTTGTTGGCCACGTACGGCGTGACCGTCATGTCGTCGAACTCCACCGCCTCAAACGGCGTGCCGGTCGGCGGGACCGGCTGGTGGTCGGCCGAGATCTTGACCGTGGTCTCCCGCGACCGCTTGCCCAACTCCGGGTCCAGGTCCATGACGCGGACCTGCCACACCCGCTGGCCCGTCAGCTTGTCCTTCGCCGGCGACCGCCGGCCCGTCTTCTCGTCGTAGTCCTCGACCTCACCCAGCGACTCGGGCACCAACGCGCACCCCGCCGGGAACACGTCCGAACACCGGACCGAGAACCTCGTTCCGCCTCGCAGAGCCATCTCTGCCACTCCCAACTTGTAGTAACGTCTGCCAACCGGCAGGACCAAAGGTAGAGACCACTTGGCAGACATGTCAACAAGCCTCGAAAAGTGGTCCGGTATACCCCGAATAACCCTTGCGGACAGCACCGCAACCCCGGCTCGCGCTCGTTAAAGGGGTCGGGCGACATCAACGAGCACCCGGAGAGGTCGACGGGCATGCGAAGAAGCCCCGCCGGCCGGCTGTGGACCAGGCCGGGGCGGGAGCCGGTTAGGGCAGGGTGATCGTGGTGTTGAGCGCGGTCAGCGCCTTGACGCGGGTGTCGATGATCCGCATCCGGGTCGCGTGTTCGCCGGGTTCGCGGTGCGCGGCCTGGCTGGTGACCTGTCCGGGCCACTTGCGGTACAGCAGGCCGGTTTCGGCGTGGAAGAAGCCGCCGGTGATGGTGCTCGCGGCCAGGAGCAGGCCGGTGTCCTCGGACGCGGGCAGGGCCATCCAACCGCCCAGGGCGAACAGCACATCAGTGCGCAGACACAGGGTCGCCGGGTGCACGGGTGCCCGGTAGTTGTTGGCGAGCCAGAACGCGTGCACGTCACCGCAGGCGATCGGGCCGGCTGGCGGGTCGGAGTCGAAGCCGACCGTGGACCCGTCCGGCAGCAGATCCAGCACCCGCGACGTCGACCACCCGATCGACGGATGCGCGGCCAGGGTGGCGATGTCCCGGGCGAGGACACCGGGGGTGAGCTGGTCATCGGCGTCGAGGACCTTCACCAACGGCCCGTCGACCCGGTCCATCGCGAGGGTCCGGGCCACACCGGGGCCGCCGGGACGGCCGACACCGACCGAGATACGCGGGTCGTCGGGTAGGGCGTCGGCGACGGCCCCGGTGCGTCCGTCCTCCTGGACCAGCCACCGCCACCCCCAGCCGTCCGGCATGTCCTGGGCGGCCAGGGAGGCGTAGGCGTCGGCAAGGTAGCCGATGCTCGGCAGGTGCACCGGGGTGATGACCGAAACGACCTGGGTCAAGCAGGCCACCGCGTCAGCGTGTTCGAGTACACGAGCTCTGTCCGGTCGCCGGGCATGACGACGTCGGCGACCTCCACCACCCGCTCACCGATGTCCACCGAGGTCTTCCGCACGGTCAGCACGGACACGCCCGGATCGATGTCGAGGAGTTCGGCCTCATCCGGCGACGGAGGCCGCGCCCGGATCTCGTCCACGATCCGGTCAAGCTCGATCCCGACCGTGTACAGCTGATGCTGCGTCCCACCGGGCCACGGCTCCTTGCCCGCGTCGAGCAGGTCAGGGTTCCCGGCGATCAACGCCACCGGCAGGAACGAGTACGACACCGACAACGGAGCCGACTCCGACCGGGTCGTCGTCCAGTACACCCGCCGCAGCAACTCCGTACCCGGTTCCAGGCCGAACGCGGCCGCCATCTCGGCATCGGCCGGGACGCGGGTGTACTCGGCGTGGAACTTCAGATCATCGACCGTCAGCCCGGTGTCATGCTCCGTGCCACCCGTCGCCCGCCGTTCCGCCTCCGACAGCAGGACGCGGTCCTTCTCCCACTGGTAGCGCTCCGTGTTCCGCCGCCGCACCCGCTGACGAGGAGCCCGCACATACGTGCCCCGCCCTTGTTCGGCGCGGACCAGGCCCCATTCCCGCAGCTGCCGGATCGCGTTGCGGACACTCGTGCGGGACAGGCCCGACGAGTCGGCCAACTCGGTTTCTGACGGCATCAACGTGCCCGGCGGCATGTCCCCGGACAGGATCTGACCCCGCAACTGCTCCGCGAGTTGCAGATACCGGGGTCGCCAGTCCTTGGCCGTCACACCCGCAACGCTACCCCCTAGACGTTCATACGTCTGCCAGGTAGTCGGCGCTCCGGGACGGTCGGCCCACACCCCGCCCCGCACCACCCTGCGCGTGATCCGCTGGGTCATGGTCCGATCACCAGCGGCTCCATATCGGCCGGCACCAGCACGGTGTAGACCGGGCCGCCGGACTCCTGCCGCACCGACAACAGAGCCGCCGTCGGGAACTCCGGAACCTCGTCGGTGTCGACGACCAGGACCACGCCGCCGAACAGCAGCACCCGCATCCCCGGCTCCAACTGCGCCGCCCGCCGGTACGCCAACCCCTCCACCCGCACTGTCGGGCGGGTGAACGCGTGCAGCAGCCGCGTCGCCTGATTCAGGCCGCCGAGGAACCGCGCCGCCGGACCCGGCTGCAGCAACACCGTCTGCGTCGACGCGTACCGGGTGACGTCCACCTTCACCCGCACATCCGACACCGCCCCGTGATCAGCGATCACATCCGCACTCACCCAGCCCGTGCGCTCCGTACCCGCCGTCACCAGACCGGCCCGGTGCATCCGGTCACGCGGACCACACCCCGCACACCACACCGGACACAACACCAGCCCACCCGGCCGGGCATCCTCCCCGTTCACGAGCCGCCCACCTTCCCTCGGCCGCCGCCGTTGGTGTCGTCGCCCGGTCCGGTGCCGGCCGCGTCGGCGTCGGCGAGCAGGCCGGTCAACGCGTCGACGAGCTTGCGCACCTCCGACAACCGCAACTCGGCACACCCCGCGCCCAGCCACGGCGCAGCCGCGTGCACCGCCACCACCGGCGGCAACCGGTCACCACCGATCAGATACGCCACCACACTGCCGCCCGCGACACGAGGCGTGCCCACCTGACACAACCTCGACCGGTGCCGCCGCGCCATGTGCGCGAACAGCGGAGGCACCACATGCCCACACCGCTCCCGCGCACACCACGCCGGATGCTCCACCTTCTCCGCGCCACCACCGACCGGGGTCACCGCGACCACCGCCCACCAGCAGCCCGGAACCGCTGACCCACCGTCAACAACGGCGCACCCACCACCAGCGGAGACACCCGGGTCGGCTCCACCGCCCACCCAGGAACGACACGGGCCACCGCCCGCACAGTCGGGCCGGTCCGACGTCGACGATGCCACCACGCCACCAGACGTGACCGCGGAGCTTTCATGATCAGCACCTCCCACGCTGACAGGAGACCGGCGACCCCGCACGCAACGGGGGGAACGCACAGGAGCCGCCGGCCCCACCGCGAGATACGGCGCACCGCCCGGCGGGCGGAGTCGGGTAACGCCGCACCCCGACCAGGACGCACACCACCCGCACCCCCACACAGAGGAGGCGCCGACAGAAGGTGCGCGAGCGTGTGGCCGGAAGCCGTCGCAGCCAACCCCTTGATCACGAGCGGCTAACCCGACCACACACAGGGAAACGTACCTACAAGTGGACCTGTTGTCCAGACGTAGAAACGAGCAGTCAGACGGCACTTGACTACACAACAGACAGGTAACGTGACACGAGTGCCAACCCCGCACTACGGAACACCCCGCTACCGCCGCGTAGCCGACCAACTCCGCGACCGCATCACCAGCGGCGCCATACCACCCGGCGCACTCCTACCCCCAGAAACCGCACTCGCCAAAGAGTTCAACGTCGCACGCGGCACCATCCGCGCCGCCATCAACGCCCTACGCCAAGACGGACTCGTCACCACCGAACACGGCCGAGGCACCCACACCCGACCAACACCCGCACCGCCGCCGACCGGGGTCACCGCGACCACCGCCCACCAGGACGAGGCAGACCAGTCAACCGGGAACAGGGAGCCTTTCGTACCTGGCGACTCCCACACTCAATCCCGCTACGTCGTCCGCATCCCGATCCACGCCCGCGACCTCACCGCAGCAATCGAAACAGCCCACACCATCGCAACGATCCTCGCCGACTACCGCCCTGAGCTACGCGAAATCCATCACCAGGACACCACCGTCACCGCCGCCGACAACCAAGCACATCAACCACGCAATCCCCAAGCAGACCAGAGCCGACCTGAAACGCCGCCAGACTCGCCATTCTCGGATTCCGAGTGACACCCGTCCACGAAACGCATCCGCCCGGCTTGCCGCATCCGGGAGGCCAACACCCTAGAGACGAGGGATAGAATTCTTGTCCCAATAGTCGTCCATCCAACCGTCAAACCTACGCCCGCAACGAGGCAGTCAAGGTATGCATTCCCGCTAATCAGGCAGAACTTGAACACAGCCTACTGATCAATGGTGAATATTCTGTCGGGGGTAGGGCACGCTTAATGGCCTTTTGGTTCTGTTTGGCCGACGGTCTCCATCGGATGCCTGCCGACGGAGGTCGCGACCAATCGTTCGCGGTGGTTGCGGAATCAATTCGTGAAGCTTGGTAGCTTGTGCTATTGCATTTTCGAAGTCGTGGTCAGATCCTAAAATCTTTCCTTCATGCACAACAGAATTCCTGATGCGCAGAAGTAGCCGGAAAACATGAATATCATCGTCAGTCCAAATTCTTCGCATCTTCAGTAGATCGAATACCACAGAGAGACTACCTTCCGCCACCTCCTCGCCTCCGATATTCGCCGCATAGCTTCGCGCCTCTGATTCTAGTCTTGCTATCACCCGAACGAATTCATGTGAGCGATTGGTGATGCGTGCAATCCGCTTCCGCAGGATGCGAGTTGCCACCTCCGGCGCTACCGGCACGAAGAGTCCTGCGATGAGTCCCGCGATAAGCGCAGGCCAGGGAAAATCTTGAGATTCAGATGTACGATACACGTACACCGAGACCGCCGGAAGCACAATCATTAAGGGGGTAATCGATGCACCGAGCCTAACAACTCTTCGAACCCTGTTGAAAAAGTGCAGCTTCATTTCTTCTTGGGAGATTTGCTCGATGGCACGAGAGATATCTGTCGCTCTAATCTCACAATCTCCGTCTGCCCGACTTAAGCTAGACGCTTCCCTGACAATTCGATCACGAATAGAGTTAAGGTGTTCCGCCAGAGCATACTCAGCGGAGTCAGATATGTCCATCGCAGATGGTGCGATGCCGCCGGAATCCCCTAGACTCACCTTCGCCTCCTAAGTGCCATAATTGCATATCCTTGCGCAAAAAGACCCACGGATGCGGCTCCAATTGTAGCACCCCATTGCCATCGGGAGTTCAAATAGCTCCCAAAGATGCCTGCCAGCATTGCGGCGGCGAAGGCGATCACCTGTGCAATCAGTGGCCACGGAGGGATCGGCTCGGATCCGATCTTCGGCTTCCTGACCTCTTCATACGCTTTCACCACCATTGTGGCAGTTATTTCTGGACGCTCAAGGACGTCTGCCCTTTCGGCCTCCTCGAGTCGAGACGTCTCCCTCGACAGCGCACGGGCGAAATCCTGAACGCATGTGATATACCTATCAACTGCGGCAGCCGTGGTCCCACCTGGGACGGACACCCGAAACTCAACTTCTTGATCTTGTTGATGGTCCGCACCGACATCAGCAACCCGCTGTGAGGACTTTTCGGAACTGCTGGACACACCGTGGACACCGAGAGACCTGCTGGCAGTAGTGGATCTTGATTCCACAGAAGCTCCGATACCTCTGAGGCTAGGACCTCGACATCATAGTGCGACCGACGGCAATGGCGAAAAGGGCTCCAGAGGATACGGACAGCTCGCCAAAATTACAGAAATGGAAAAATTCGGGCAAATTCCCAGAACTTCTCGAGTGTCAGGTGGCTACTCCACCAATGACTACCTCCACGAGTTGCCGAATAGCTCTGTTCTGGATCAAGACGCCGCGCCCAGCGCGGCGCGCCGGCGGAACACCGCCCAGCGGCAAGCCGCCCCGGACCGCTACGCGGCCGGGGCGGAAAACCACCGTCACCGCCGGACAACCGCCCGCCGCGCCACGCCGTGTCACCTCGGCCTTCAACGAGGGACGGTTGCCGTGGTCTGGAAGGCGTCTGCGGCGAAGATCAGAGGCTGCTCTGTCGTTGCCAGTGGGCGAGGTTGCTGCGGGTGGTCAGGGTGTGGGGGTGATCCGGCCCCATCACCCGCAGACAGTCGCAAAGTAACTGCTCGAAGGCGGTCTCCGCACCGGCAGCGTCACCCGCCTTACCTCGCATAAGGGCGAGGTTGTTGCGGGTGCGCAGGGTGTCGGGGTGATCCGGCCCAGCACCCGCAACTGATCGGCAAGCAACTGCTCGAAGGCGGTCACCGCACCGGCAGCGTCACCCGCCTCACCCCGCAAGTAGG